>NZ_SGSW01000030.1:0-53694 GCF_004209125.1 Acinetobacter sp. WCHAc060033
AAAACATATGTTTTATCTGCAATCGGTAAACAGTTTTTTGAGGAGCTTAAAGATTTGTATTGTGTGGATGAGTCTATAATTATTTAGTAAATTTTATAAAAATTACTGTAATGAAAGGTTTTTATAATGATAAGAAGCTTAAGGAAATGAATGTTTTGATTATGGAAATTATGATGTGTGCTGAAATAACAGGAGACTTCCACTTGGGAGATTTTAGGCAGCCAACTTGTAAAAGTCCTCTGCCATTTGATTTGGTGTCTTAAAATCCAGTCCTTTCTGAATCCTTTGTTGATTATAAAATAGCTCTATGTATTTTATAATATCTGCTTTAGCATCTTCCCTTGTTTTGTAGTTGCGATGGTGAACCAACTCATTTTTGAGTATGCCCCAGAAGCTCTCAATAGGTGCATTATCGTAACAGTCTCCTTTTTTGCTCATTGAACCCTGAAATCCATATTTTTCAATCATATTACGATATTCATGACTGCAATATTGACTACCTCTGTCCGAATGAACAATTAAGCCTTGAGATGGCTTATGATTGCGAATCGCCATACTCAGTGCATTGCAAACGAGATCTGCTGTCATACGTTCACTTAAGCTATAGCCAACCACTTGTTTGCTATAAAGGTCTTTTAAAGCAGCTAAATATAGCCATCCTTCATTTGTCCAAATGTAGGTAATGTCACTTACCCATGCAACATTTGGAGCAGTTACTGCAAAGTTTTGTTCTAACAAATTATTGTAAACTGAACGATTATGATCGCTATTTATTGTCCTTTTAAAACGCTTATGACGCTTACAGTACAACTGATTTAGTTTTTTAATACAACGGACTGCATACTCACTGATTTGAATGCCTTGTGACTGTAGATACTTCGCTAGACGAACATAACCATAGCTTTCATGGGTTTCCTGATATGCTATTTTGACTAGGATTGTCTGCTGGTTTCTTAGAACAACTCTTTTACTCATGCCTCGTTTCAACCAGTCATAAAATCGCGAAACTGACACTTTTAACAGCTTTGCCATCATAGTAATTGGATATGTATCTTTATACTGTTTCATACAGGCGTACCTCACTGACTTTCCTTGGCAAAGTACGCTGCTGTTTCCGAAACATTGCCTTTATTTTCTTCAATTTGTTTTATTGCTTCAGCTTTAAATTCTGCTGTATAAATCTTTTGCTTTTTGCTCATGGTAAACTCCTGATAAGTACGTTTAGTTTACCAAGTTAAAGTCTCCGCTTTTATCAGCACACATCAAATAGTTGTAGGTGTAGAAGCATTACCTCGTTCTCAAGTTGCTATATTTGAGAAATATTTTAAAAATGCAATTGACCGTATTGTGGCTTTATCTTCATCAAATCAAAGGCTATACCATGAGGATATTGAAGATGCTTTATTGAATATTGCTGAAGTGTTATGGAAAGAAAATTGTAGAACTTTAGAGTTTAGACAGGCTCGTAGAATTGCTAATGATATTGTTGATTGGGGGAGTAGTTTAATAAAAAGTCTTGAATCTGAAGGTGTTCTATTAAGATATAGATCGCAGAGTGGAAGGCAAGAGATTGGTTTTACTTATGATCTAATGGCGGGCTTTAAAATAGCTGAATACTTATTGAAAGGAGATTTTAATAGTTGGATAATGCAAAATAGTAATAAAATTCAGTATAACCAATCACATTCAAATACTTTAGCTTATGATGTTTTTAACTCATTGGTTGGCTTATATCCTAAATCTAATTCTAGAAAACAATTTTGGCAATTGTTGGATGGCGATTACAGGGAGCAGGCTCTTTTAAAAACTACGCAAGAGCAAGCGGCTCTTATCAATAGAGAAACAATAGAGCAATTTCAGACGTATTTATTATCCTCAGAAAAATTTGCTTCTAAAGCATTTGCAAAGCTGAAAACTACTCGTTCTGCATATGCCTATCCATTTGATGCAAATTTCTTAGATAAATCTTTAAGAAATATGAGCAATACATACCGTGATTTAACATGGTCTGAATGGATAAGAAAAAATTCTAGAGAACTTAAAAATGACCTAGAAGTCCTTGAAAAAAGATGGTCTGAAATACAAATTGGTTCTAATGAAAAAGGTCGAGCTATATGGGTCCAATGGTTATTAACAACTAACCATAGAGATTTAAGAGATCAAGCTACAAAAGTACTTTCTATATATGCGAAAAAAGATCCAAAAACATTTTTTGAGATGGCAATTAATTCATTAGATATTACGGATCCATATGTGCCTGAAAGAACTTTTGCTGCGGCGTATGGAGCTATTTTAAGTGCTGATTTTACTGATGGAAAAGAAATAAATAGTAATGTCTGTAATTTTGCGATACGAATAATTGAATCTTGTTTTTTGCCAAATGCCCGACACTTTACGACTCATACAATTTTGAGAGAATATTTCTTAGGTATTATTAATCATGCTTTAACTGTAGATCAAAATTTTGTCAGTCAAGAATATTTAAATTATTGTCAAAAGCCTTATAAGCATTTACCAAACTTGTTTGAGAGTCTTCCTGATGTTAGTGAAGAGAGAATAATTGAAGTCAAGAAAGTAGCTCTTCGTATGGACTTTAATAATTACACTATTGGAAGGCTAACTACTAATAGAGCTAATTATGATGATTCACATCCTGATTATATTCAAACAAGAAGAACTATTTTAAAGAGGATGATTCAGCTTGGATATGAACCTGAAAAATTTCAAGAGATTGATAGAGGTATTGGTTCAAGTTCTTATTATGATCGTGATGTAAAAATAGATAGATATGGGAAAAAATATAGTTGGATTGCTTTCTATGAAATGTATGGGTGGAAAGCTGATAGAGAGCTTTTAGATGATTGGCGTAGTAATGAAAGATGTAGCGATGTTAGCATCGATCCAACATTCCCTAACGTTACTAATTCTTGGAATCCAGCACTTACAGATATATTTACCGATGCTCCAAATGATATTGGTGAGTGGATTGTAAATGGACCAACCCCGAATTATTTGGATTTATTAGAGACTCAGCAGTTTACCCAAACGGATAGTTGGATTTTACTGAATGGATTTCTGGAAGAGGGCTCGAAAGCGGATTATCGCGAAATATTTACATTCATGAGAGGTTTTTTTATTTCTAATGAACACATTTCCACAATAAGTGATTTTATTTTAAATGAAGATGATATTAGTGGTATTACTTTGCCACAAATTCCTGAAAACCATTACAAATACGCAGGTGAAATGGTTTTGGGAAATACATTTTTGAAACTGAATTACAATGTAAGTAGTCGAATGAATTTTGATTCATGGGATGAATCTAGCTTTTTAATAGAAGTTCCTGTGCAATCTTATTCTTGGGAGTCTTATCATAGTACTTTAAATCAAGCTGGAGGAATAGATTTTCCAACCCCTGAACTATGCGAGAGACTAGGTTTAAAATATCATAATGGTGATCCAGACTTATATGATCCTGATGGGGTAGCATCTATTTTTAGAACTTTTAAATCTGATAATGATATTTTGCAAGGCAATTTATCATATTTAAGAAAAGATCTTTTTCAAAAATATCTTGCGGAAACTGAACAAACTTTTATGTGGGTATTGTGGGGGGAGAGGAGACAAAACTATAACGGTGGTGTAGAGGTATATGAATATTTCAGAACTAACCAATATCGGCATAAACAAGTTTATATTTGGAAGAATGATCAAATAGTTAGATTAGATTAACTTATGTGATTAAAATTCAATTTGGATTAAAGAAAAAACCGCCATTAATGGCGGTTTCTCAATGACAACTTATGTGTCGCGCAATGACATTTTATGCGTCGCAAATGACAACTTATGTGTCGCGTGACGATCAACATATTACCAGCTTAACGCACCACCAGTCTGATAGTCTGTTACGCGCGTTTCAAAGAAATTCTTCTCTTTACGCAAGTCCATCATTTCAGACATCCATTGGAATGGGTTGTTCACACCTGCAAATTGTTCAGGTAAGCCCAACTGAGCCAAACGACGGTTTGCAATGAATTTCAAATATTCTTCCATCATCGCTGCATTCATACCCAATACACCACGTGGCATTG
The DNA here is from genome assembly GCF_004209125.1 of Acinetobacter sp. WCHAc060033. Lineage (NCBI taxonomy): Bacteria > Pseudomonadati > Pseudomonadota > Gammaproteobacteria > Moraxellales > Moraxellaceae > Acinetobacter > Acinetobacter sp. WCHAc060033. The sequence continues at coordinate 4,092 of NZ_SGSW01000030.1, forward strand.
TGTCACGCGCATATTCGATCTCAAGCATAGTACCTTCAAGAATCATCTGAACGATTTCTTCTTGGAATTCAGCAGTCCACAGGTTTGGATTTTCGATCTTGATTTGGTTAATCATGTCGATACCAAAGTTCAAGTGCATAGACTCATCACGTAAGATGTATTGGAATTGCTCAGCAACACCGTTCATCTTGTTACGACGACCCATTGACAAGATTTGGCTGAAACCACAGTAGAAGAAGATCCCTTCAAGTACACAATAGAAAGCGATCAAGTTACGTAGTAAGATTTGATCGTTTTCAGGTGTACCAGTTTTGAAAGTAGGATCACTTAAAGACTGCGTATATTTCAAGCCCCAAGCTGCTTTACGCGCTACTGATGGAACTTCACGGTACATGTTGAAGACTTCGCCTTCATCCATACCTAAAGATTCGATGCAGTATTGGTAAGCATGTGTGTGAATCGCTTCTTCAAATGCTTGACGTAAAATGTACTGACGGCATTCAGGGTTGGTAATGTGACGGTAAATCGCAAGTACCAAGTTATTTGCAACCAAGGAATCGGCAGTCGAGAAGAAACCTAAAGAACGCATTACAATCGTACGCTCATCTTCGGTTAAGCCATTTTCAGACTTCCAAAGTGCGATGTCATGGTTCATGTTGACTTCTTGTGGCATCCAGTGGTTTGCACATCCATCTAGGTATTTTTGCCAAGCCCATTCATATTTGAATGGTACAAGTTGGTTCAAGTCAGCGCGACAGTTGATCATTGCTTTATCATCAACTTGTACACGTTGTGCACCCATTTCAAGCTCTTCTAAGCCAGGTGCAACATCCAATGTTTCTAAGGCTGCAGATGCTCTTGCCAAGGAATCGGTTGAATGTTTTGTGGTTCTTTGATTGGTTCCAGCGGGTTGTGCAGTTGCCAAATTCTGCGATGATTGCTGTGCATCAGATACCACTTGCGAATCAGTCGTTTTCTTCGGTTCGACGGGCGCAGGCTGGTGAGCTTGTGCAGCTTGTTTCGGTTCATCATCTTCGAAATCGTCCCAACTTAGGATAGACATGTTTGTTCTCTCTTCGTTGCTTTATATCTGTTATGGACATCTTACAAACGAAGATGTCACTACTATACGCTCATTCTGTGTAAGCAAAATTAAGTTTTGCCGATAGTTGTCTTAATCTTGTTCGAAAGAACAGATACCCACACTACTTATTTTGCTTACGCTTTTGTTGCTTACGAATGGCAAAGAATGCGTATGCCATTGGTATATAAAAAATTAAAAAGGCTAAGATCAGTGCGATTACGCCTAACTCGTAGTTATGACTTAAATGGAACATTTCTTAGCCTCTGTTTAGATCCTCTCCCTAACCCTCTCCTTAAAAAGGAGAGGGAACTTGTCACTTGATTTGATTCAAAGGAAATCCCCCTCCTTTCAGGAGGGGTTAGGGGAGGTGGATTAAATTACTGACAAGCTTCGCAATCAGGATTGTCGATTGAACATGCTTGAGGAACTGGTGCTGCATTTGCAAAACCATCTTCTTCAGCAGGCACTGCAGGTTTAGTTTCAGTAACTGGAGCTGCAACAGTCGTTGGTTTAACCGCGTTCAATGCACCTGTATTGATTGTCGATTTCTCAGCAGAAGTCGCACCCAATGCACGGAGGTAATAAGTCGTTTTAAGACCACGTAACCAAGCCATCTTATAGGTGATGTCCAATTTCTTACCATTTGCACCAGAGATGTAAAGGTTAAGCGATTGCGCTTGGTCGATCCATTTTTGACGACGTGATGCAGCATCTACGATCCAACGAGTATCGACTTCAAACGCAGTGGCAAAGATTGCTTTTAATTCTTCAGGAATACGGGCAATTTTCTGTACTGAACCTTCGAAGTGTTTCAAGTCATTGACCATCACAGAGTCCCAAAGACCACGATCTTTTAACGCACGTACTAAGTACGGGTTGATCACTGTGAATTCACCAGAAAGGTTAGATTTCACATATAGGTTTTGGAATGTAGGCTCGATAGACTGAGAAACACCACAAATATTTGAAATGGTTGCAGTTGGTGCAATTGCCATCACGTTTGAGTTACGCATACCGTCTTTTTGAACTTTGGTACGTAAAGTATCCCAGTCCAAACGTTGTGTACGATCAACTTCGAACATACGTTCAGGACGTGATTTCGCCACGATTTCTAAAGAGTCGATTGGAAGAATACCTTGATCCCACAATGAACCTTTAAATGTTGAATAAACACCACGTTCAACAGCCAAGTTGCTTGACGTTTCAATCGCGTAGTAGCTGATCACTTCCATAGATTCATCAGCGAAGTCTACTGCTTCATCCGAACCATAACCCATGCCCAATTCATATAAAGCATCTTGGAAGCCCATGATACCCATACCGACTGGACGGTGTTTCAAGTTTGAATTACGTGCTTGTTCAACAGCATAGTAGTTAATGTCAATCACGTTATCGAGCATACGAACAGCAGTTTTCACTGTGCGAGCTAGTTTTTCACGATCTAACTTGCCACCTTGAACGTGTTGTACAAGGTTGATCGAACCTAAGTTACATACAGCGATTTCATCTTTATTGGTATTTAAAGTGATTTCTGTACATAAGTTAGAAGAATGAACTACGCCAACGTGTTGTTGTGGTGAACGTAAGTTACATACGTCTTTGAATGTGATCCAAGGATGACCCGTTTCAAACAACATTGACAACATTTTGCGCCATAAGTCTTTCGCACGGATTTTCTTATGCAGCATGTTTTGTTCTTTGGCAATGCCTTCGTAATACGCATAGCGTTCAGCGAATTCTGCACCAGTCAAATCATGTAGATCAGGTGTCTCTGATGGTGTGAATAAAGTCCATTCAGCATCTTCAAATACACGTTGCATGAACAAATCTGGAACCCAGTTTGCCGTGTTCATGTCATGGGTACGACGACGGTCATCACCTGTGTTTTTACGAAGCTCTAGGAATTCTTCAATATCCAAGTGCCAAGTTTCTAAGTATGCACACACCGCACCTTTACGTTTACCACCTTGGTTGACCGCAACAGCAGTATCATTGGCAACTTTAAGGAAAGGTACAACACCTTGAGATTTACCGTTTGTTCCTTTGATGTATGAATTCAAAGCACGAACTGGTGTCCAATCATTACCTAAACCGCCCGCCCATTTAGAAAGTAGGGCATTGTCACGCATCGCACCATAGATGTCATAAAGGTCATCTTGGATGGTGGTTAAATAACAGCTAGACAATTGTGGACGTAGAGTCCCTGAGTTAAACAATGTTGGTGTAGAAGCCATGTAGTCGAAGCTAGACAATAAGTCATAGAATTCAATTGCACGCTGTTCTTTATTATCTTCGTTTAACGCAAGACCCATCGAAACACGCATGAAGAACAATTGCGGAAGCTCGAAACGGACATCATTTGAATGAATAAAATAACGGTCAAATAATGTTTGTAGACCTAAATAAGTAAATTGGTTAGAACGTTCAGGTTTGATCGCTGCTGCCAATTGTGCAAGGTCAAAGTTTAAAAGCTCTGGTGAAAGTAACTCTAACTCGATCCCTTTTTTCAAATAGGTTTCAAGTGCGTCATTTTCTAAAGTATCTGATGCTAAACCTAAGAATTTAAGACCAGTTGCAACCAAGTCATCACGAAGTAAACGCGCGGTGACATAAGTATAGTTAGGTTCTTGCTCAATACGGGTACGTGTCGCCATCATCATGGTGGTTGAGATGTCTGACTGTTTTACACCGTTATATAAGTTTTTAACTGTTTCATCGACAATGGCTTGAACTTCAATGCCTTCTAAGCCTTCGCTGGCTTTTTGAATCGTGGCTTGAATTTTACCCAAATCAAGAGGCTGAAGCTGACCGTTCGCATCTGTGATTTGTAAGGTAGGGTGATGATGAGCACCTGTTTGTTTACGTGCTTCAGAACGTTGATCACGATAAATTACATAAGCACGTGCAACTTTTTGTTCGCCTGTACGCATCAAAGCCAATTCAACTTGGTCTTGAATCTCTTCAATATGAATTGTTCCGCCAGATGGTAAACGACGATTAAAAGTATTCATCACCATCTCAGTGAGCTGAGTGATGCGATCGTGAATACGGCTTGAATCAGCACTTTGTTGACCTTCTACAGCCAAAAAAGCTTTACCAATTGCTACAGAAATTTTATCTGCATCAAAAGCGGCAACATCACCAGTGCGTTTAATCACTTGAAGTAGACCGGGGGTTGTAATGGCGTTCATTGTCAGCGTAGCTCCATTGTCTTCATTGTTATGTTTATGGACCATTTGAATCGGACATACTGAAAAGGATAGTTGTCACGATATTTGAGGACTAAAACACAATACTTAGTGGTTTAATTTAATTTAGAACACAAGATACGGGAATTTTATGTGCATATCAATATTGACATTTTAAGAATGTTTTATCCCTAAACAGTAAATTTTTATGCCTGTCTTTTTTCCTAAAAGAACCGTTTTTGTTATATGCCTTATATGACAAGGGCATAGCATAGCAAAGACTGCAAAGAGTGCTTATAGATAACTGTGTGGATAACTCAAAAAGCGATGAACTGATGAGACAGAATATGTACAATGAAATATTTTGTATAGAAAATCACGTCTATATTGATTGTTATAAAGAAAAATTTTTAATCAAAGTTTTAAAAATTCAAAAGTGTCGACAATTCAACAGTTAATAAAAATATTACAAATTGATACGCTCATGTATCAGTTTGGTGAATAGGGTCTTGTTTACAATGTAAACGTGTGTATATTGCAAATCATAGTGTGTTGAATCTACGAGATTTGTAGCAGTCACCCAATTAAATATAGGGGCAAATTAAATGAGCCAAGAAGAAAAGTTACCAAAAATTCTGATTGTTGAAGATGATGAGCGTCTCGCTCGTTTAACTCAAGAATATTTAATCCGTAATGGACTTGAAGTTGGGGTAGAACCAGATGGCAACCGTGCCATTCGTCGTATTATTGCAGAACAACCTGATTTGGTTGTTCTAGACGTGATGTTACCAGGTGCAGACGGCTTAACGGTATGCCGTGAAGTGCGTCCACATTATCATCAACCGATTTTAATGTTGACAGCTCGTACCGAAGATATGGATCAAGTGCTTGGTTTGGAAATGGGTGCAGATGACTATGTCGCTAAACCTGTTCAGCCACGTGTTTTACTTGCACGTATTCGTGCTTTATTACGTCGTACAGATAAAGCGCCTGAAGATGAAGTTGCACAACGTATCGAGTTTGATGATCTTGTGATTGATAACGGTGGTCGTTCAGTTACCTTGAATAACGAATTGGTTGATTTCACTAGTGCTGAATATGACTTGCTCTGGTTACTTGCATCAAATGCGGGTCGTATCCTTTCTCGTGAAGATATTTTTGAACGCTTACGTGGTATCGAATACGACGGTCAAGACCGTTCAATTGATGTGCGTATTTCACGTATTCGTCCAAAAATTGGTGATGACCCTGAAAATCCAAAACGCATCAAAACCGTACGTAGTAAAGGTTATTTATTCGTAAAAGAAACAGGTTTATAAGCAATTCATTCTTTATCTAAGCTACTTATTTTTATCCTTGTAATAAAGATAAGTAGCAAGCAAGAAGGTTAGTTTGCGTGTCTAAACACAGCATATTCTTACGTATCTACGCGGGATTGGTCATTCTTGTCGTTTTGGTAGCATTATTTGGATATTTATTGGTTCAAATTATTAACTACCAACGTGCACAAGAATACCGTGAGTCTTTGACTGATGGAATTTCCTATGTCATCAGTGAGGGTGTGGCACGCCAACAAACTGAGCAACAGCGCTTAGATTGGATTTCAGATGCATCAGATTTACTTGAACTTCCAATTTATTATTTAGATTCAGCAAAAGTAGATTTATCTCGTACAGAAGAAAAACGGATCTCTGAGCAAAAAGCAGTTGTACGCTATGATGCAGAACAGGGGATTGCCTATTTGGTGTTGGGAATTCGTAGTGATCCCAAACATTATCTTTATATTAAAGTAGATCAAATTGGTGAGCGCCAAATGAAAGCGCTTCCAGTATTTATTTTAGATTATCTGGTCTATTATCCAGGTCAAGAGCAAGAATATCTCAAAAAAATTCAGCAACACTTTTCTTATAAAGTGGGTGTTGAAAAAATATCACAACTCAATTTAGATTCCGAACAAATTGGTCGATTGCGTTCAGATCAAAGTGTGATCTTATGGCGAGATAGTGCGACAGCACGTGGGACAACGATTTCTATTGTTTCACCCTTGCCAAACTCTCCAACTGATGTTCTGACCCTCGGTCCTGTCCCAATGTTTAATTGGATGCCTGTAAAACTTGCTGCGGGTATTACTTTATTGAGTATGTTTTTACTGTGCTTGGGCGTATACGGTTTGATTGTGCCAATGCAACGTAAATTACGTCAAGTCAATCAAGCTTTAGACGTGATGAAAACAGGGGATATGTCACAACGTGTACCTGTTGAAGGCTATGATGAAATGGCAAGTTTGGCATCTAGTTATAACAATATGTCTGATCATATTCAGCGTTTGATCGAAGCACAGCGTGAGCTAATGCGTGCAGTTTCACACGAATTACGTACGCCAGTGGCGCGAATCCGTTTTGGTATGGAAATGCTCGCAGATGAAGAAGATCATGAGTATCGTCTACAACAGGTTGAAATGATTGATAAAGATATTGAGGCTTTAAATACCTTGATTGATGAGATCATGACTTATGCGAAATTGGAGCAGGGCACACCATCACTCGATTTTGAGCAGATTGTATTGGTTGAATTGTTGCAACAGGTTGCAGTAGAAACTGAGGCATTGAAAACGCAGAAAACGATTCATTTAAATCCTTTGTCATCAGATGTCATGGTAGAGGCAGAGCGTCGTTATCTACACCGTGTTGTACAAAATTTAGTGGGCAATGCTGTGCGTTATTGTGATCAGCAAATTAATATTAGTGGTGGAATTAATTATCAGACAAAAATGGCTTATGTCTGTGTAGAAGATGATGGTCCTGGTATTCCTGAAGAGGATCGTAAGCGTGTTTTTGAGGCTTTTGCACGTTTAGATGATAGTCGTACTCGTGCATCAGGTGGTTATGGGCTTGGACTGTCTATTGTCAGTCGTATTGCTTATTGGTTTGGTGGAACGATTGAGGTTGATGAAAGCCCAGATTTGGGCGGTGCGCGTTTTACGATGTCATGGCCAATGGAGCGTTTTAAAAAGAAAAAAATCGGGACATTAAAAGACCAAGCTTAAATCATTATGCTGTCTTGTTCTAAAATGGATCGAGATAAAAAATATTGAAATAAAAAAGCTCAATCAAATTTGATCGGGCTTTTTTTATGAATGTCATATTTATTCTTGGATACTGGCATCTGGCTCAATAATAGCTTTGCCATCTTTTAATGATTGCAATGCATCCGCATTGAAATCAATCAGTAAACTATTTTGTTCTGCATCGATTTTATAACTGCTAATAATTTTTTGATCACCATTAATCGTGTCAATGCGATATTCATCAGCAATATTCAAAATGCCTTCTAAATTGGTTGTTGTTGCAGCTAAGTCTTGACGAAAAATTTCATAAACATCACGTAAATCAAAAATGGCATTTTGTGCATCTTGGTGTTTCTTGACGTAGTTTTCGATATGACGAATCAGTAATTGTGCAAATAAAAAGTAATTTGGTTTACTTGAAAATTCCATATTGTTGTATCCCTGATTTATAGGTTTAAAAGGTCTTGGTTTGATGTTGTTAATTCTTAGCATACACATCAAATAGTGTTGGTGTGTATAAAGTTAATTAACAGATGTTATTCATTTGAAAAATAATTGAATAAGCTTGAATGCTTATCAGGTAGGTTAAAAGTAGGCATAAGTGAATCTAATTTTAAACATAAAAATGGGTTTAATTTTGTAGTTGTATGAATTTGAGAATTAATTGGTGTTGGGTTGTTTGATTTTAATTTAAAATAATTATTTTCTCATAATGTGATATTTGTTTCTTAAAATAAGCAAGATGGAGTTTATTTTTTGGTATAGAATGTAACAAAATATTAAATTATTGATCGTGGTTGAAATCATAAATTTGTCAGGAAAAATGATAAAAAAAGTGTTGAACTCGGCTTTTTTATGGCTAGCTAAATAAGTTAAATTGCTGATTAATCATTCTTAATTCATCGATTAGAATCAAAGTTCGGAAAAAATAATAATAATCAGGAAAGGGATTAGATAAAGCGATAAGTGAATGCTATATAGCGTACAATCATGAAAAATTATGTGTTTTGCCTAAAAAATCATCCGAAAGACTTAGAGCTATTAACTAGCAAGTGATGACATCAATCGGGTACAATTGACCAGATTTATTTTGTGTTTGGTGTATTTGCAAGGCCAATACATACATTCTTTGTTAAATAATAGGCCTGCCAGGAGTTATCCCCGCATGAGTGCCATTACTCCATACGATTGGGCAATTATAGCCTTCGTGATCGGCGTGACATTTTTATGTGTCTTTATGCTCACCGTTCCTTTACTCCTAGGGGGTAAATCATGGGGACGTGCGAAGCAAGAGCAATTTGAATCAGGTGTGGTTAGTGCTGGTGGAGCACGTATCCGCTTGTCTGCTAAGTTCTATCTTGTTGCTATCTTTTTCGTGGTATTTGACCTCGAAGCTCTCTATCTATATGCATGGGCAACCTCTGTCCGTGAAGTAGGTTGGGTTGGATTCACAACAGCGGCAATATTTATTTTAGTTTTACTTGTTGGTTTGATTTATGAAATGTCGACTGGTGCGTTGAATTGGGCACCTTCGGATCGTCGTAAAGCAGCTGGTATTAAAGCTAAAATTGGTTCTCCAAATATGGATCTTGCAGAAATTACTCGCTTCAATTCAATTGAAGAGTTGGTGGTTGATCCTACAGGAACAATTCCAGCTCAATCTTCTGGTCGTGTGAAAGATAAAACACCGGCTAAGTCTCTGAATAAGGAGTAACTCGGGAATGAAATATACTTTAACCCGTGCGAACCCTGAAGCTGAACAATATCCGCTTCAAGATCGTCAAATCGTGACGGATCCACTTGAAGAAGAAGTGAATAAAAATGTGTTTATGACTCGTTTAGAGGATGTAGCACATACAGCTGTAAACTGGGGCCGTAAAAACTCATTATGGCCTTTTAACTTTGGTACTTCATGCTGTTACGTGGAATATGCAACGACTTTAACAGGCGTGCATGATTTATCACGTTTCGGTGCCGAAGTTATTCGTGCTTCACCGCGTCAGGCGGATTTGATGATCGTTGCAGGGACGTGTTTTGTAAAAATGGCGCCTGTAATTCAGCGTTTGTACGAGCAAATGCTTGAGCCTAAATGGGTGATCTCAATGGGTGCATGTGCAAACTCTGGTGGTATGTACGACATTTATTCAGTTGTACAAGGTGTGGATAAAATTATCCCTGTTGACGTGTACGTTCCAGGTTGTCCACCACGTCCAGAAGCATTGATCCAAGCATTAATGTTATTGCAAGACCAAATTCAATTAGAGCGTCGTCCGCTTTCTGCGGTAATCGGTGATGATCTTAAGCCAGTGTATAAGCCAAAGATGATGCCAGAACGTGACCGTAAGAACGCTGAACGTATTGCAGTGAAAAACTTACGCTCTATGGATGAGATTGAGTAATTTTTTCTGATGAATGTTTGACATATTCAAAGAGTATGATCATCAGAAAATTTGACAGAATTTGTATTAAATAGGAAGCCAAGCCAATGGCTGAAACTGAAATTGCTATGCCAGAATCGACTCCTGTTGATTCCCGCCCAGCATTTGCGATTGTAGAAGATCTCAAAGCCAAATTTGGCGAGAACTTTTACGTGCAAACGACCTTTGAAGATTTTCCAACGGTCTGGGTTGAGCGTGCTCGTGTACAAGACGTTTTAATGTACTTACGTACAGTACCACGTCCTTATGTGATGCTGTTTGACTTATCAGCAGTAGATGAGCGTTTGCGTAATCACCGTGATGGTTTACCTGCATCTGACTTTACTGTGTTCTATCATTTGTTATCGCTTGAGCGTAACAGTGATATTCGTATCAAAGTCGCGTTGAATGAGAATGATATTAACATTCCAACCGCAACGAACATTTGGCCGAATGCCAACTGGTACGAACGCGAAGCTTACGATATGTTTGGGATCAATTTCGAAGGGCATCCAATGCTCCGTCGTATTTTGTTACCAACCTATTGGGAAGGTCACCCACTTCGTAAAGAATATTCTGCACGTGCGACTGAATACACGCCGTATATGCAAGACAAAGCCAAACAAGATTTCGAACAAGAACACCTTCGTTTCGTTCCGGAAGACTGGGGGCTAACCCGTGGCAATGACGACGAAGACTTCATGTTCTTGAACTTGGGTCCTAACCATCCATCTGCGCACGGTGCGTTCCGTGTGATCTTGCAGTTGGACGGTGAAGAAGTGAAAGACTGTGTGCCTGATATCGGTTATCACCACCGTGGTGTGGAAAAGATGGCTGAACGTCAAACTTGGCACTCATTCATTCCGTATACAGACCGTGTGGACTACCTCGGTGGTTGTGCGCAAAACATGCCTTATGTGATGGGCGTTGAGCAAATGGCAGGAATCACTGTTCCTGACCGTGCACAATGTATCCGTGTGATGATGTCTGAATTGTTCCGTATCAATAACCACTTGTTGTATATCGGTACAGCGATTCAGGATGCGGGTGGTATGACTCCTGTATTCTATATGTTCGCAGACCGTCAAAAAATCTATGACGCGATTGAAGCGATCACAGGTTTCCGTATGCACCCAGCGTGGTTCCGTATCGGCGGTACAGCACACGATCTTCCAAACAACTGGCAAAAACTGATTCGTGACATTCTCGAATGGATGCCAAAACGTTTGAAGGAATACCATACTGCGGCGCTTAAAAACTCAGTATTTGTTGGTCGTACACGTAATGTTGCGCAATACGATGCAAAATCTGCATTGGCTTGGGGTGTGACAGGTACAGGTCTACGTGCAACAGGTATTGATTTTGACGTTCGTAAATATCGTCCATACAGTGGCTACGAAAACTATGATTTCGAAGTGCCATTAGAGTATGAAGGCGATGCGTATGCACGTGTAATGGTTCACTATCGTGAAATCGAAGAATCATTGAAAATCGTCAAGCAGTGTTTGGATAATATGCCGTCTGGTCCATATAAAGCGGATCATCCTTTGGCAGTTCCACCACCAAAAGACAAGACTTTACAAGATATTGAAACTTTGATTACGCACTTCTTGAGCGTGTCATGGGGTCCTGTAATGCCAGCAGGCGAAGCGTCTGTGATGGCAGAAGTTGTGAAAGGTGCATCGAACTATTACTTGACTTCTGATAAGTCAACGATGAGTTACCGTACCCGTATTCGTACACCAACTTTCACGCATTTACAGCAAATTCCTTCCGTGATTAACGGCAGTCTTGTATCTGACTTGATCATTTATTTAGCGACGATTGATGTCGTTATGGCTGACGTGGATCGCTAAGGGGTACGCATTATGATGATTTTGACTGATAAAAAGCCACGTGTGAATGTTGAAGGGATTTTAACTGCTGAAGAAATCCATGAAATTGAACATCACATTGGTCATTATCCATACCCACGCGCAGCATCTTTGGATGCGTTGAAGTGCGTACAACGCCGTAATGGTTGGGTGGATGATGCGCAGTTACATGCAATTGCTCAATTATTGACAATTACAACTGCGGATTTGGAAGGTGTTGCAACTTTCTATAACCGTATTTACCGTCAGCCTGTTGGTCGCCACGTGATTTTATTATGTGATTCGATTGCTTGCTTCTTGATGGGTGCGGAAACTTTAGCGGAAGCTTTCCAACGTGAATTGGGTATTCAATTTGGTCAAACGACAGCTGATGGTCGTTTTACTTTATTGCCGATCTGCTGTTTAGGGAATTGTGACAAAGGTCCAACCCTGATGATTGATGAAGATACTCACGGTTTAGTTGAAGTGACTTCTGTTAAACAGTTATTGGAGAAGTATGTATGAATACCGAACCAAAACCAATTTATGGCGAAGGAAATCCTGAAACTCACCCACTCACATGGCGTTTGAGCAAACAGGAATTCGTTCGCAGCGCGGACGATTACGAAGCACTTGAAGGTTATGCTGGCTTTAAAAAAGCATTGGGCATGAAACCTGCTGAAGTGTTAGATGTAATCAAAGCAGCGACTGTAAAAGGTCGTGGTGGTGCAGGTTTCCCAGCGGGGATTAAATGGTCATTGATGGCCCCAAATGATGGTGGTCCTCGATACCTGATCTGTAATGCTGATGAAATGGAACCAGGTACATTCAAAGACCGTTTGTTGATGGAGAAACTTCCACATCAATTGATCGAAGGGATGTTGATTGCAGGTTATACCCTTGAAGCTACACAAGGCTATATCTTCATTCGTGGTGAATACATCGAAGCTGCTGGCTACTTAAATGAAGCTTTAGAGCAAATTCGTGCTAAAGGTTATTTGGGCGATAACATCCTTGATTCAGGATGGAGCTTTGATTTACACGTCCATACTGGCGCGGGTCGTTATATCTGTGGTGAAGAAACTGCATTGATTAACTCGCTTGAAGGTCGTCGTGCAAATCCACGTACTAAACCACCGTTCCCGCAAGTTGCAGGTGCATGGGGTCGTCCTACGATTGTCAATAACGTAGAAACCTATAACAACTTACCAGCAATCATGTTACGTGGTGCTGAGTGGTATGTTGGTTTATCGCAAGGCAAATCGAAAGATCCAGGTACCAAGATTTTTGGCGCATCAGGTAAAGTTAAATTCCCTGGTCTTTGGGAATTACCATTCGGTACAACTGCGCGTGAAGTCATCGAAGACTACGCAGGCGGTATGCGTGATGGTTTAAAACTAAAAGCTTGGTTACCAGGTGGTGCATCTACAGACTTCTTGGCAGCTGAACATATTGATTTGCCAATGGATGCGGAAAGCATCATGAAAGCAGGTTCACGTTTAGGTACATGTTTGCTTATGGTTGTGGATGAAACCCAATGTATGGTTTCTGCTACCCGTAACTTAGAAGAATTCTTTGCACGTGAATCATGTGGATTCTGTACACCATGCCGTGATGGTTTACCTTGGGCTGTAAAAGCACTAAAAGCAATTGAGAATGGCGAAGGGAAGATGGAAGACATTCAACATCTTCAAGAGCTTACTCGTAAGTTGTGGATTGGTAAAACATTCTGTGCTCATGCACCGGGTGCGATGGAACCATTGATGGGTGCGCTCAAATATTTCCGTAGCGAGTTTGAAGCTAAAGTGACAGATCGTCCTGTAGCGCAAGCAAGCAACGTAGAACAAGTTTAAGGAATTCGACTATGGCTACAATTCATGTCGATGGAAAATCGTATGAAGTCAATGGCTCGGAAAACTTGCTACAAGCATGTTTGAGTCTCGGCATCGACATCCCATATTTTTGTTGGCATCCAGCTTTAGGTTCTGTCGGTTCTTGCCGTCAATGTGCTGTGACTCAATATGCGAACCCTGAGGATACTCGCGGTCGTTTAGTCATGTCATGTATGACGCCTGCATCTGACAATACCTATATCTCGATTGAAGATAAAGAAGCAAAGGATTTCCGCGAGTCGATCGTGGAATTCTTAATGACCAACCATCCACACGACTGTCCAGTCTGTGAAGAAGGTGGTCATTGTCATTTACAAGATATGACTGTGATGACACAACACGATCGTCGTCGCTATCGTTTTACTAAACGTACGCACCATAACCAAGAATTAGGTTCTTTCATTGCACATGAAATGAACCGTTGTATCGCGTGTTATCGTTGTGTTCGTTACTATAACGACTATGCAGGCGGTACAGATTTTGGTGTATATGCCAATGCATCACGTGTTTACTTCGGTCGTCCAGAATCAGGTACTTTAGAGTCTGAATTCTCGGGTAACTTAACTGAAGTATGTCCAACAGGTGTATTCACGGACAAAACTCACTCAGCACGTTATAACCGTAAATGGGACATGCAGTATGCGCCAAGCGTATGCCAAGGCTGTTCTTCAGGTTGTAATATTTCACCAGGTGAACGTTATGGTGAATTACGTCGTGTAGAGAACCGCTTCAATGGTGAAGTGAACCAATACTTCCTTTGCGATAAAGGTCGTTTCGGTACTGGTTATGTGAACCGTGAAGACCGTCCACGTCAGCCACAATTCCGTAAAGGTACTTCTGTAGAAACTGTTTCAGTCGATACAGCATTGGATACGGTGATTGCAAATGTTCAAGGCAAAAAAGTCTTGGGTATTGGTTCGCCGCGTGCATCACTTGAATCTAACTACGCACTACGTGAGTTAGTTGGTCAAGAGAACTATTCAACAGGTTTGTCTCAGAAAGAACAAAATCTTGTTGAATTGGCTGCTTCAATCATGCAAACCGAAGGTGTTTATAACCCTGGTATGCGTGAAATTGAAAGCTATGATGCTGTGTTAATTTTAGGTGAAGACTTAACACAAACTGCACCACGTATGGCATTGTCTGTTCGCCAAGCTGCGAAAAACAAAGCTAAACAAATGGCTGCAGACCGTCGTACTCAAGATTGGTTGGCTGAACCTGTGAAGCGTATTGGTCAGGATGAGAATTCTCCAATTTACATCTTAGCTGCAACTCAGACTCGTTTAGCCGATGTTGCTGCGGGTGAAGTTGTTGCATCTCCAAACGATATTGCACGTTTAGGTTTTGCAATTGCTGCGGGCGTGAAAGGCGAAACGATTCTTGGTTTAGATGATGATGCGAAAGCATTTGCCCAAACCATTGCGGATACGTTGAAAGCTGCGAAAAAACCGTTGATTATCTCTGGTACAAGCTTACAAGACCCTGCAATCATGGAAGCTGCTGCACAAGTTGCGCAAAATCTTGATAATGCTGGCTTGACATTAACTGTGCCTGAAGTGAACTCAATGGGCTTGGCATTGTTTGGTGGTTTAAGCTTAGAACAAGCTTTTGCACAAGATTATGATTCAATCATTGTGGTTGAAAATGATTTGTTCCGCCGTTTACCTGCAACTCAAGTACAAGCAGCTTTTGCTAAAGCACAAAGCGTGATTGTTCTTGACCATTCAGAAACTGAAACTGTAAAAGCTGCGAATGTTGTCTTATCTGCTGCAAGCTTTGCTGAAGGCGATGGTACGGTTGTTTCTCAAGAAGGTCGTGCGCAACGTTTCTACCAAGTTTATGATCCAAGTTACTACAAACCAGAACTTGCGATTAAAGAATCTTGGCGTTGGTTACATGCCATTGAAACTGGCGTGAAAGGCAAAGCGATTTCTTGGACATTGCTTGATGACGTAATCGAAAGCGTTGTGAAAAATGTACCTGTACTTGAAGCGATTCAAGATGTTGCACCAGATGCGGGCTACCGTGTTCATGGTTTGAAAATTGCACGTGAACCACGTCGTTATTCAGGTCGTACCGCGATTCGTGCACCATTAAACGTACATGAGCCAAAACAACCTATCGATAAAGACTCTGCACTAACATTCTCTATGGAAGGTTATGTAGGGAATCAAACACCTGCAGCATTGGTACCATTTGCATGGGCACCAGGTTGGAACTCTCCACAATCTTGGAATAAATACCAAGACGAAGTGGGCGGTCACTTAAAAGGTGGTGATTCAGGCGTTCGTTTATTTGATCGTTTAGCAAAACGTCCTGCACGTAGCTATGTTGCACCAACAGCAGTTGTGGCAAACCCAGACAGCTTCCGTCTTGTACCGATGCATCACATTTTCGCTTCTGGTGAATTCACTGTGAAAACACCTGCGATGGAATCTCGTATTCCAACTGCTGCTTTTGCAGTGGGTGAGCAAGATGCTGCACGCTTAAATGTTCAAGATGGTCAAAACATCACAATTAAAGCAGGCGAAACTTCAATTAGTTTGCCAGTGCAAGTGATTGAATATTTACCTACAGGCTATATCGGTTATCCAGTAGGTCAAGCGCCTACAGTTTCACTCGCTGAACCTGTATCTGTAGCGGTAGGAGTGTAATCATGAATGAATCTTTACGCGCCCTACCGACATGGGCACAAGATTGGCCAATCGCGTATAGCGTGATTCAAGCCATTGTGATCTTGTTGGTTGTAGTTTTACTTGCAGCATTGATGTCGTTCATTGAGCGTCGTTTGCTGGGTTTATGGCAAGACCGTTACGGTCCGAACCGTGTAGGTCCGGGTGGTATGTTCCAGATTGTTGCCGACATGTTGAAAATCATGTTCAAAGAAGACTGGACACCAAAATTCGTAGATAAACTGACTTTCCGTTTAGCACCAGGTGTTGCGATGGCAACAGCAGTGCTTTCGTTCATGGTTATTCCTGTTTCACCTTACTTAGGTGTGGCAGACATGAGCATTGGCTTATTGTTCTTTATGGCAATGGCAGGGATCGCAGTGTATGCCGTGTTATTTGGTGGTTGGGCATCGAATAACAAATATGCATTACTCGGTGGTTTACGTTCTGCTGCACAAACCATTTCTTATGAAGTGTTCTTGGGTATTTCATTGATGGGTGTAGTCGCAATTGCAGGCTCATTCAACTTACGTGAAATCGTAGAAGCACAACGTGATGTATGGTTCGTGATTCCACAATTTATTGGTTTCATGATCTTTGTGGTGGCTGGTGTTGCAGTTACGCATCGTCATCCATTTGACCAACCAGAAGCTGAACAAGAATTGGCTGAAGGTTACCACGTAGAATACGGTGGTATGAAATGGGGGATGTTCTTCGTTGCTGAATACGTCAACATCATCTTAATTTCTGCATTGATCGTGACTTTATTCTTTGGCGGTTGGTTAGCACCATTTAATTTAAACATTCCATTCATTCCAGATGCGTTCTGGTTCATTATCAAAACAGCATTCTTTGTAATGATGTTCGTCTTGGCTCGTGGTTCGTTAATGCGTCCGCGTTATGACCAAGTGATGAACTTTGGTTGGAAAGTGTGTTTACCACTTGCATTGGTTAACCTTTTGGTGACTGGTGCTGTGATTCTGATGAATCAAGCCTAGGACAGCAGGGAGTACAAAATGTATAAAATTCTAGCTGGCGTAGGAACTATTGTGCGTTCGTTGTGGATGGTGTTTAGCCATGCGACACGTAAACGTGACACAATTTTATATCCTGAAGTTCCAGCCGAACAAATCGTACCTCCGCGCTATCGTGGTCGTATCGTATTAACACGTGATCCAGATGGCGAAGAGCGCTGTGTTGCGTGTAACTTATGTGCTGTTGCATGTCCTGTTGGCTGTATCTCATTACAGAAAGCTGAAAAAGAAGATGGACGTTGGTATCCAGAATTTTTCCGCATCAACTTCTCACGCTGCATTTTCTGCGGTATGTGTGAAGAAGCATGTCCAACAACTGCAATCCAGTTAACACCTGATTTCGAATTAGGTGAATATGTACGTCAAGATCTTGTTTATGAGAAAGAAAACTTACTCATTTCTGGTCCAGGTAAATACCCAGACTACAATTTCTACCGTGTAACTGGTATGGCAATTGACGGTAAAGAAAAAGGTCAAGCGCAACGTGAAAGCGCACCTGTTGACGTACGGAGCTTATTACCATGATGTGGCCATTTTATTTAATGGCTCTCGTGGCCATCGTATCTACGGTTCGTGTTGTGACCAACGCGAATCCAGTACATGCATTATTAAGTTTGATCGTGTCTTTACTTGCTGTTGCAGGGATGTTCTTAACGATTGGTGCTCCATTTGCCGCAGCGCTTGAAATCATTGTCTATGCGGGTGCGATCATGGTGTTGTTCGTATTCGTCGTTATGATGCTGAATCTTGGTCAACATACTGTTGATCAAGAGCGCAAATGGTTGACTTCAGATGCTTGGGCTTATCCTGCACTTATGAGCTTCCTCGTGGGCTTATGTTTAGTGTGGATGTTGGGTTCAAGCTACACGACTGGTGGCGCAGTACTTGGTACTCAAGTTGTTGGGCCAAAAGCTGTTGGTCAATCGCTCTTTACCCACTATTTATTATTGGTTGAAGTTGCCGCGATGTTATTGCTTGCAGCACTTGTTGCGGCATACCACTTAGGCAAACGTGTACCAAGTGCAGAAGAGGATAAACAGTAATGGGCAACATTCCTTTAGAACATGGTTTAATCGTTGCAACCATCCTTTTTGCACTGGGTTTATACGGTGTAATGGTTCGTCGCAATATTTTATTTATGTTAATGAGCCTTGAGATCATGATGAATGCAGCAGCATTGGCATTCGTTGTGGCAGGAAGTGCATGGGCACAACCTGATGGTCAAATTATGTTTATTTTGATCCTTACTCTTGCTGCGGCAGAGGCTTGTATCGGTCTTGCGATCGTCCTTCAGTACTATCATCGCTTCCATCACTTGGATGTAGATGCTGCTAGTGAGATGCGCGGATGAGTTATTTATATTTAACGATTTTATTCCCGCTCATTGGTTTTATCCTTTTAGCGGCAGGGCGTAATAAACTTCCTGAAAATGTAGCAGCAATTATTGGCGCGGGTTCAGTTGGTCTTTCTGCATTATTTGCATTGATCGCTGGTATGGACTTTGTCAACAACGGCTCAGTTGCACAGACTCAACATCTTTGGACTTGGTTCAATGTGGGTGGTTTTGCGCCAGGTGTCAGCTTACATTTAGACGGCTTATCATTGTTAATGATGGGCATGATCACAGGTGTGGGTTTCTTGATTCACATTTTCGCTACGTGGTATATGCGTGGTGAAGAAGACTTCGCACGTTTCTTCTCATATTTCAACTTATTCGTTGCAAGCATGCTTGTGCTTGTATTGGGTGACAACTTAGCGTTGTTATTCTTAGGTTGGGAAGGCGTAGGTCTGTGTTCTTATCTATTGATTGGTTATTACTACCAAAATCCTGCAAATGGTTTTGCTGCACTTAAAGCTTTCACTGTAACACGTGTGGGTGATGTATTTTTACTGATCGCGTTGTTCTTGCTTTACCAACAATTTGGTACTTTACATATCGGTACGATTGTTGAAACAGCACCACAAGTTTTAGCACTTGATCATAATTTAGCGCTTTGGACTTCATTGATGTTGTTCTTGGGTGCTGCGGGTAAATCTGCACAAATCCCATTACAAACATGGTTGGCAGATGCGATGGCTGGTCCTACACCAGTATCAGCATTAATCCACGCTGCAACAATGGTAACAGCAGGTGTTTACTTGTGCTGCCGTATGTTCTCTGTGTTTGAAATGACACCAGAAGTAATGCAGTTCATCTCGATTACAGGTGCTGTAACATTATTGGTTGCTGGTTTTGCTGCATTGGTTCAAACCGACATCAAACGTATTCTTGCTTACTCAACTATGAGTCAGCTCGGTTATATGTTTATGGCTGTAGGTGCTGAAGCTTACCAAGCTGGTCTATTCCATATGCTTTCTCACGCATTCTTCAAGGCATTATTATTCTTGTCTTCTGGTGCGGTGATCTTGGCGTATCATCATGAACAAAACATCTTCAAAATGGGTGGTTTGCGTCATAAAAACAAATTCTTATTTGCGTGTTTCTTGATCGGTGGTGGTGCATTAGCTGCTATTCCATTTGCAACCATTGGCTTCTTCTCAAAAGATGCGATCTTGGGTGCTGTATGGGTTCAAGGTCAGTCAATTGCAACATTCGGTTGGTTGTATTGGGTCGGTGTAGCAGGTGCATTCTTAACTTCGATTTATACATTCCGTTTAATCTGGGTTGTATTCTTCGGTGAAGAAAAAACTCCTTATCACGAAATCAAAGGTGCAACTTACTGGTTACCTCTTGGTATTCTTGCGGTACTTTCAACAGGTTTGGCTTATTTCCTAAAAGCACCTGTGGAAAAAGCACTAACTGCTGCAAAAATTCCTGTATTTGAAGTGTCAGAAGCTTTAACACACGGTATGCATTCTGCTGAATATACAGCAGTCGGTATTGCACTTGTTGGTCTTGCTGTTGGTGTTGTGCTATTCGCTTTTGCTTATAAATCAGTTAAAGCATTCGCAGCAACAACTTTAGGCGCTGGTCTTGCCAATATCTGCCGTAATGCATTTGGTTTTGATTCTTTATACAACATTGTATTTGTTCAACCTTATTTATTGATTGCGAAAATTTTAGGTCGTGATCCAATTGATGGCTTGTGGCTTGTATTACCTGCGATTGTGAAAGGTGGTAACAAATTTACAAGTACCCGTCAAACAGGTTCATTACGTGAATATGCATCAAGTATGTCACTCGGTGTAGTGGTATTGCTGATGATCTTGATCGTGATTCAGGTAGTGGGGAAATAAGATGGAAATCACAAACAATTGGATTTTACCCGCACTGATTCTTGTACCTTTTATTGCAGGTTTTGCGTGTTGGTTAGTCGATAAACTTGATCAACATTTACCTCGTTATATCGCACTTGTGGGTATGCTCGTTACTTTGGGCTTGACTCTCATTTTGTGGCAACAAGGTGGATTTAGCTATGAGTTGGGACAAAAAGTCCCAGCTTGGGCTGCCGAATTTTATTTACCATGGATTAAAACCCTTGGTATTAATATTCATTTAGCTGTAGATGGTCTTTCACTTCTGATGGTTGGTTTGACTGCATTACTGGGTGTACTTGCAGTGGGCTGTTCATGGGGTGAAATTCAAAAGAATGTCGGTTTCTTCCACTTAAACCTTTTATGGTCTTTGGGTGGTGTAATCGGTGTTTTTCTTGCGATCGATATGTTCTTGTTCTTCTTCTTCTGGGAGATGATGCTGGTTCCGATCTACTTCTTGATCGCACTTTGGGGTCATAAAGGCGCAGATGGTAAATCACGTGTTTACGCAGCGACTAAGTTCTTCATCTATACGCAAGTTGCTGGTTTAATCATGCTCATCGGTATCCTAGGCTTAGTGGTCTACGGTTACATGATGACAGGCATGATCGGTTTTGATTACAACTATTTATTAGCTGTTGCCAATACTTTAGATCAACAAGCACCACACATTGCTTATGCATTGATGATCTGTTTGTTTATCGGTTTTGCGGTAAAACTTCCAGTTTTCCCATTACATGGTTGGTTACCAGATGCGCATGCGCAAGCACCTACAGCAGGTTCTGTAGACTTGGCAGGTATCTTGATTAAAACTGCGGCTTACGGTTTATTACGTTTCGTGATTCCGTTCTTCCCAGCAGCGTCTGCACAATTTGCTGATATTGCAATTATTCTTGGTTTAGTTGGTATTTTCTACGGCGCTTGGTGTGCTTTCCAACAAACAGATATGAAGCGTTTACTTGCGTATACATCTATTTCGCACATGGGCTTTGTATTACTCGCGCTTTATGCAGGTAATATCTTAACGTTCCAAGGCTTAATGATCATGATGTTAGCGCATGGTTTATCTTCTGCTGCATTGTTCATTATGTGTGGTCAAGTGTATGAGCGTTTACATACACGTGATTTACGTTTGATGGGTGGTATTCGTGGTCAATTCCAATATTTACCATTCTTCTTAATGTTCTTTGTATCAGCACTTGTAGGTATTCCTGGTCTAGGTAACTTTATTGGTGAATTCCTGATTCTTATGGGTTCATTTGCTAAGTTCCCTACATTTACTATCATTGCTGCGATTAGTTTAGTTTTTGCAGGTCTTTATGGTTTGATTTTGATCCATAAAGCATTATTTGGTACGCCAAATGAAGAGCAAAAACAGCATTATGCAAGCCCATTAAAAGACTTAAATGTTCGTGAAACAGTGATTTTATTGATTTGTGCATTCGGCCTAGTTTGGTTGGGTATTTACCCACAAAGCTTCCTTGATATTTCAAACTCAAGTATGGCGTGGATTGCAAATAGCTATATCCCTGTTCAAGATGTTGTAGATACAGTTCAACAAGTTGTATCTCAACAAAATGTGGAGATCCAATAGTCATGAATACCACTGTATCATTTTCGGATCTCATGCCTTTAGCACCAGTATTTATTGTTGCTTTAACGGCTGTTGTAGTGATGATTTTAACCGCGATCAAGCGTAATCATAATTTGATTGCGACTGCATCGGTGGTGGGTTTAAACCTTGCTGCAATTGATATTTTATTCATGATGTTTGGTGGGAGTTTTGCACCATCAAATGTAATGAATATGTTTATGGTTGATCCATTTACATTGTTTTACCAACTTACAATTCTGATTGCAGCATTGGCTTGTTCTACATTGTCTCATGCGTATATTGAAACGTATAAAGATAACCGTGAAGAACTTTATATCTTGATGTTGGCTTCAGTTGCTGGTGCGATGTTAATGGTGGCAAGTGCTCACTATGCTTCGTTCTTTATTAGCTTAGAGTTAATGTCGATTCCTGTTTACGGTTTATTGGCTTATACGTATCAACGTGAAAAATCTTTGGAAGCGGGTATTAAATATCTCGTGCTTTCAGCAACTGCTTCTGCAATGTTATTGATGGGTATGGCATATATCTATGCTTATACAGGTTCATTAACATTCTACGAATCTTTCCAAGGGTTGTTCCAAGCGATTCAAACGGGTCATGCAGCAGTGATTATCGGACTTGGTCTGATCATCTTTGCCATTGGTTTCAAATTGTCTCTTGCTCCATTCCACAAATGGACACCAGATGTTTACCAAGGTGCGCCTGCGCCAATCGCGACTTTCTTAGCAACTGTTGCTAAGGTTGCAACCATTGGTTTAATGGTTCGTTATTTACTTACTTCGGGTGCAATTTTAGTTCCTTCAATGATTACGATTTTGACTGTGATTGCAGTACTTTCGATCCTTGTAGGTAACTTCCTTGCAGTTCGTCAAGTGAACTTAAAACGTATCTTGGGTTATTCATCAATCGCACACTTCGGTTATTTATTGATTGCTTTAATTAGCATGACCTATGCAAGCCTTGGCAGTGTGAGCGTTTATGTGGTGACTTATACATTGACAACAATCGGTGCTTTTGGTGCGGTTGCGTTGATGTCTAGCCCATATAACAACGTTGATGAAGCTGAATCACTTGCGGATTACCGTGGTTTGTTCTGGCGTCGTCCTGTTCTTACTGCAACTTTGACTGTGATGATGTTATCTCTTGCAGGTATTCCATTAACAGCAGGTTTCATTGGTAAGTTCATGGTGGTGATGGCTGCTGTAACAACTCAACATTGGTTCCTTGCTGCAATGGTTGTTGTGGGTAGTGGTATTGGTTTGTACTATTACTTACGTGTCATGATCGTGATGTATATGACTCCACCAGAAAACCCACGTATCGACGCTGTTGATCATTGGGGACAAAAAGTGGGTGGTATCATGGTTCTTGGCGCTGCTGCATTAGTATTATTAATCGGTATTTACCCAGACCCAATCATCAATTTTGCATTGAAGTCTGAAATTTTATCTCCGTTGCACTTTTTAATGAGTCAACAACAGTAATCGCAAAAAACTATTGCGGTTAACAAAAAAAGCCCTCATTCATTGAGGGCTTTTCTTATCTCTTATATAAAAAACATTTATAATAGTGGAAATTTACTTTTATCCTTTTAGGTGTACTCCCGTGTCTATTCAAGAAATTCGTCATCCGCTTATTCGTCATAAATTAGGTTTATTACGTCGTGCTGATATAAGTACTAAGAATTTCCGTGAACTTGCCCAAGAAGTCACTATGCTTTTAACGTATGAAGCAACTAAGGATTTACCTGTATGTGACCATGAAATTGATGGTTGGAATGGTAAGGTGACTGTCGATCGTATTGCGGGTAAAAAAATTACGGTTGTACCTATTCTACGTGCAGGTATTGGCATGTTGGATGGTTTTTTAAATTTGATTCCAAGTGCTAAAGTGTCAGTGTTAGGTTTAGAGCGTGATGATGAAACGCTTGAAGCACGTACTTACTATAAAAAATTAGTCCCAGATGTACAAAACCGTTTAGCCATGATTATTGACCCAATGTTGGCAACAGGTTCTTCGCTTGTTGCAGCAATCGATGTATTAAAAGCTAGCGGTTGTAAAGATATTCGTGTCATGGTGTTGGTTGCTGCACCTGAAGGGATTAAACGAGTCGAAGAAGCGCATCCTGATGTGACGATTTTTACAGCATCGATTGACCAAGGTTTAAATGCAAATGGCTATATCGTACCTGGTTTAGGCGATGCTGGAGACAAGATCTTTGGTAGTGTGCAAAAAGATTAAAAATTTAGTATGATCAAAGGAGGCTATGGGGAGCCTCCTTTTTTTATTATAAATTTAAAGAGAAAAAAATGTTTCGTAAGGGGATAGTTACATTTTTTGATGATGCGTTGGGTAAGGGATTCATCGAAATAAATACAGATCAACAGTCAGTTGGTTTTTTACTTGAAGATTTTTCAAATGCATCACTTTTGCCACAAGTAGGTGAGAGGGTTAAATGTGTTGTGTTAGAACAAGATGGAGAATTATTGGCAAAATTTATTGTTCGCCTAGATCATAAAAACCATAATGGTGATGCAAAAAAACAGCCTGTAGTTAATGCGATTAATGATGATCATTCGTTTGAGAATATTCAAACTGTTCGAAAGATGCTGAAGAAAAGAAGAATTAATCTTGAAAATGAAAATACAGCGATAGACTCTAAGTTAAATGAGATAAAACCAGTTGAACACATAGATGCTATTCAGCCTGATGAGCATATTCAATTAGAAGATACACTCACACAGCGCGAAGTGATCTTAGATGACCTTGTTGAAGTTGAATTTAGTCAAGTTTCAGCAGAAGTTGAAAATACCCAAATATCTACTGAGGAAAATAACAAATCAGTTGATAATCAAATAGTTGAAATAGATGAAAATGAAGACCTTGAGAGAACGAGTTTAAAAGATTACAGCCCTGAAAGTATTGATCTGTCAGAAGTTCTAAATGAGCCAACTGCAACTAAAATTGCAGAAATTCAACCAATAGAAGTACAAACTCAGCCGAATGAAAATACATATGATCATGTAGACAATGAGCAATTAGAAAATGACCAAGTTGTATCAGCTGCTTGCGCTTCAACAGTCGCAGCTGAGATGGTTTTATCCGAACAAACGGATATTCAACAAAACCGTCAATATTTAAGCAATCAGGTTGATCAACAGTTACTTGAAAAAAATATGAACTTGAATTTTTTTCAAAGATTTATTCAAAAAATTAAAGTAAAATTTTTATATTCAAAAAGAAAGCAAGGCACCAAAGTGAAAATGGATAGTACACGTTTCCACTTAAATCCTTTGATTGTGGTGATGGGGGCATTTGTATTACTGTGTTTGGGGAGTGTTAAATATGCTTATGAGCGTTATCAGCAGTATAAAGTTGAAACGGAATTGAAACTTCAACAATATGAAAAGCAGCAACAGGACGTGATCAAAAAACAAAAACAAGAAGCACATGCGAGATAAGTTTAAAGACTTAAGCGATGTGTTTCAGTTTTCATGAGAAGAGAATGTTTATGTTTTATTTGGGGCAAGTGATTGAATACCATGAAGACAAGGGCTATGGGCTCTTGTTGGATCAGGATTCAGCAGAAACAGTTAAATTCTTGATTGATGATTTTCCTCGGCAAGGTGGTCAGCCGAAAAAAGGGGAAACGGTAAAGTATATTGTCATCAATCATAAGGGCGTGATTAAAGCACATCAAATGGTACGTTTAGATGTAGCGATGAGTAATGAGCTGTTAAATAAAAAGGTTGATATTTCAAAGCAAAAAAATATTCTGAAAAAAGGTAAACACAATGGCAGTAAATTTGGCATTGTATCAGTCGTTATTTCGGTTATTTTTGTTGGGTTGATTTATTTTGTTTTCGCAGCCTGGGGACAATATAAAACGTATCAAGATGAGCAAAGTGCGAAATTTGCCTTATTGGAGAGTCAGCAAAGGCAAATTGTAGAACAACAGCGTAAAGATGTTGGGCATGTGAAACCAGTGCATTTTAGTGAAAAGTCAAAAAATGCGCTGAATGAGCAGAGCCAGATGTTGGAATCAAAGGTGATTCAAAGTGATCGTACTCCACCACATAACACTACTGTAGCATCAGAAAGTGTACCGAAATTTACCTGTGATGGTCGAACCCATTGTAGCCAGATGCGATCTTA
This sequence comes from Acinetobacter sp. WCHAc060033, assembly GCF_004209125.1. Lineage (NCBI taxonomy): Bacteria > Pseudomonadati > Pseudomonadota > Gammaproteobacteria > Moraxellales > Moraxellaceae > Acinetobacter > Acinetobacter sp. WCHAc060033. The sequence continues at coordinate 30,324 of NZ_SGSW01000030.1, forward strand.
TGAAGAGGCTGTATTTTTTATAAAAAACTGTCCAAATACTCAAATGGATGGCAATCATGATGGTCAACCCTGTGAAAAACAATTTCATATGCGATAAAGCTGTAGTTTACGAATAAAGTGAAATCATGGATTTTTGAGAGTAGATTCATTCAAGGCAAAACAAGGCTATAATACGATGAGTAAATCAAGTAATGAGACATTGTAATGAAATCTGAATATCAACAAGGGAAAATAAAGCAATACCATTCAGACAAAGGCTTTGGCTTTATTGGTGGGCTTGAGCAAGATATTTTCTTTCACATTTCGGATTTTCCTTTGGAAGAAGGTGAGCCTAAGCGCAATGAAAGAGTGAAATTTTTGGTGGTTGAAAACGGTGGTAAAGTGAAAGCCGTTAAAATCGAACGTGTAGAAGACAATTCTGCAAAAGCAAAAAAGACCAAAGTGGTTAAACACAATAACGCGATTACCGATAGTTTATTGTCTAATTTTAGAAAGTAAGTTATTGATAAGTGAAAATAAAAAGCTCCATGTGGAGCTTTTTACATTTGATTGAGTAGTAAGTAACGTCAGTTCGATAAATTATTTTAATAATTTCAGTAGGGTAAGGTTTTTGTAAGGTTCATTGTGACGGAGTCTTATCGGTTTTGTTCATATATTAGGATTAGCCTTCGGCTCGACCACACTTTTGTTTCGGCAAAAGTGGGCAAAACCATTGTCCTTCGCAGAACTCGTCAGCTACCGAAATATATCAAGATTATCGCAAAAACATTAACTTGCAAGTTAAGCCCTGCCTCAAACAATTGCGAAGGACGTTTTCGCGTATCAAATTTTTGGAAGAAATCAACTCCGAACCCAAGTTAAGTATATATGAGGTCAATAATTATTTTTCTTCGCAAAACTTCATAAAAGCTTTTAAGCCAGGCCCCTGATATTTTTGGCGGTGAACTAGCATAAATAAAGGACGAGTCAGTTGCCAGAATGGTGTGTTTAAAATCACCAATTGACCTTTATCAATCAATGGTTGAATGGCTAATTTAGAAATACATGACATGCCTAAACCACCAGCAACGATTTTAAGAATCGCTTCGTTATGTCCAAGTGTTAGACGGATATTGGCATCTTCTAAATCTTTCAATATTGCATTATCAAAGACTTCACGTGTTCCTGAACCTTCCTCACGTAAAATCCATTCTATATGTTGGAAATCAGATTGTCTGAGTTCACGGTGTAAATTGGCTAGAGGATGACTTGGTGCGCAACACACAGCCAGTTCATCATCACGCCAATGGATACATTGCAGTTGTGGTAGGAAACAAGAACCTTCAATTAACGCTAAATCAAGTTGAAATTGATTAACAGCTTCAATCATTTGACGGGTATTGCCTACTTGAAGTTGTAAATGCGCTTGAGGTTGTTCTTGTAAAAAATCAGCCATTAAATCAGGCATTAAGTAATCACTAATGGTCAGTGTTGCACCAATTCGAAGATCAATACTTTGTAACTCACCTTTGGCTGCTTGTTCAAAAGCTTCACAGCGCCCTAAAATCTCTAAAGCTTGAGGAAGCAAGAAGCGACCAAGATCGTTCAGTTGTAAGCGTTTACCAAGACGATCAAATAAAGGCGCACCTAAGCCATCTTCTAAATCTGCCAAAGCCATACTTGCCGCACTTTGAGTCAGCCGAACAGCATCACTCGCTTTGGTCACGGTGCCTTCTTGAGCAACGGCAACGAAAACAGCCAATTGGCGTAAAGTCATTCTCATGCGTATAGCCTTAACATTTTAAATTTTCATAGAATTGGAGTCATGCTACCATGAGCACTATCATCCATGCCACGAAGAAATCATGTCAATTGAAAAATTTAGCGTAGAAAAGGTTTTGTCTGTTCATCGCTGGACCAATACTCTTTTCAGTTTCACCATGACTCGTCCTGCTCATTTTAAATTTACTGCTGGTCAGTTCGCCCGTATCGGCTTAAAAGTGGGTGATGAATTGGTGGTGAGAGCCTATTCAGTTGTTTCCTCTCCATTTGATGAAACACTCGAGTTCTTTTCAATTGTTGTGCCAGATGGTGCATTTACTTCGAATCTACAGCATCTCCAAGTAGGTGATGAACTGTATTTAGAAAAAGTGCCATACGGTTTTTTAACTTTGGCTCGCTATCAATTACCATTACCTAAAGATTTATGGCTTTTGGCAACAGGTACAGGTTTAGCACCGTTTATTTCTATGCTTCAAGACTTCGAAACATGGTCTAAATATCAACATATTAACTTGGTTTATAGTGTAAGAACTGAGTCAGAACTCGCTTATGTCGAACGTATTCAAGAGATTGCTGAAACTTTTGGCGAAGGACATACAGGCTTTAAATTTATCCCCATTATTACTCGTGATCCACATGCGACTTTGCATGATCGCTTACCGATTTTGATCGAAAATGGTGAGCTAGAAAAAGTGGCAAATCTTCAATTCAATATAGATACAACACATGTAATGTTATGTGGTAATCCACAAATGGTGGATGATACCAAAGCAGCGTTAAAAGCACGTGGTTTGGTCATGAATCGTCGTGGTGAAGGGAATATTGCAGTAGAAAACTATTGGTAATCCAAAATTGAATGTGGCATGTTAAGCGCTATCCATAAAATTATAATTTGAATCGATGAAAAAAATTGGTTTAGCGCTTCAGATTGCTTACGTAGTTGGAGTATTCATCACCGTTGCGATGCTTTTATATAATGAAATGACATGGAGTGCCGACAGTTGGGGGAATTTAGGGAAAGCCTTAGTTTCTCTGGTTATCCTCATATATGCATCATTGTATACACTGATTTTATTGATCATTTCAATTTGTTTATGGGGATTCAACCGCAATAGCTTAGATAAAGATTTAACGACGCTCTATTGGGCAATGAAACTTTATGGGATCACTTTCGTTTTACAACTATTGTACTTGTTCTCAGTTGGAATAAAGCTTTAGGGATGTTTGTCGAGTGATTTAAAGCATGTATCAATGCACAAACATATCCATAAATTCACGTAACTCATGAATTGCTGTTTCAACATCCGTCGTTAACCAAGTCGGTTCAAATAAACCTGCATAATGTTCTAAGCGGTCAGCAGGTACAACCAAACGAATTGGACATTCTTCTTCGAGCAAACGCCAAGGAATAATTGGGACTTCATTATCCAAAAAAGTAACAACATCTCGAATATCAATGATCATGGCATTGATACATTCAGGAAATGGCATGACAGAAAGTTCATCTGTACGGCGACGAAAATATTCTAAGTCGCCCCATTTTAAAACATAGCTTGGCTTACTAAACTCAATAATTCCAACGAGATGTCCGTCTCTTGAAGTATGCAAAAAACATTGATGAGTGACGTCAGTGTCTAAGTCTAATGAGACACTTTGTCGTGGATAAGCCATATCGATCGTAGCCAAAAAATGGGGCATATAGTATAGCTCATTTCACTATCAAGTATTGCTTATCGCTAAAATTTACTTTTGTTTAAAATATTTTACACACAGCCGTTCAATTGCCTGATAGTATAAAAAATCATCAATATGATGGAGGTGGATGTTATGAGACACGATTTCAATAAACCATCTTATATAACCAGTCGTGAAGATATAGCACATAAGAATCGCTTACCTATTTACATGCTTATTCTTGTGGGGTTATTTCTTATTTCATTACTCGTTTATATGGCAGCCGACTGGCTTTAAATGGGTGAATTTTAAACGCCATTTAAAACTGAAAAATTATGTTAATGGTATGACAAAAACTCTAGCTTTTATGCTGGAGTTTTTTTGTGCCTTCTTGGCGCTTTTGTTGTATTTATGCAGTTAAAATTGAACATTAAATAATCAAATTATAAAGTGGTGTTGTTGTTTAAAAAATATTCAATTAAAACGCAAAAAGAGATCTAAGGAATCATTCGCGAACTCAACATTTTATAAATCAATATTGTGAGGGAATAAAAATGGATGAAATTTTACAAGCACGCGGTCGGTTTGATGCCATGTATTATTGGGATCAATTCCATCCAATTTTAGCTGCTGTGGCTATTCTAATTGTTGGATGGATTATTGCATTGATTGTTGCAGCAGGCATAAAAAAGCTTTTGGAAAAAATAGGAACGAACCAAAAGTTATCATCAGCAACAGGACATCGATCTAATATTGAAAGCATTCTTTCCAGAATCATTTTTTGGGTGGTGATGGTGATTGCGGTGATTGGGGCTCTCAATGTTCTCAATCTGAGTAGTGTAAGTAGCCCGTTCAGTGCCATGATTCAACAATTCCTATTGTTTATTCCAACATTATTGGCTGCTGTCGCAATTGGTTTTGTCGGATGGATTGTCGCTAATCTGGTTAAAGTTGGTTTGAAAAAGGTACTAGACCGCACCCAATTAGATGAAAAATTGAGCTCTGATGTTGGTGTTAGTCCCATCAGTCAAAATTTAGCAGATATTGTCTATTGGTTGATTTTGTTATTGTTCTTACCAATCGTTTTGTCAATTTTAGGCTTGGAAGGTCTATTGCTTCCTGTTCAAAATATGTTGAATGAAGCAATTTCTTATCTACCAAATATTTTCATCGCTGGCGTGATTATTTTTGTGGGTTATATTCTTGCAAAAATTGTCCGAGGCATCATTGAAGGGTTGATCAGTAGCTTAAATTTACAAACTCAAATCGAAAAAGTCGGACTATTTAAAAATTCTGAGCAGGGGCTTTCTCGGTTTTTAGGTTCTTTTGTCTTTGCAATCGTGATGATTACGGCATTGATCGTGGCATTCGAAGCATTGGGTATACAAGCGATTTCACAACCTGCAACGGCTATGCTCGGTGAAATTATGTATGCCATTCCACATATTATCGCTGCTGGACTGATTCTCATCGTGGCTTATGTGGTATCACGATTTGTCGGACGTTTAGTGGCAGAAGTGATTGCTGGCACAGGTGTTGATGACATTCCTAAAAAGCTAGATGTGCAACGTTTCTTAGGTGAAACCAAAGTTTCATGTGTTGTTGGCTATTTAATTGTATTTTTTACCATGTTATTTGCTGTTTCTGAAGCTGCGAATCGATTGGGCTTTGAACAAATTAGTGGTTTGATTTCCATGTTTATCCACTTTGGGGCAAATATCCTATTGGGTGCTGTTATTCTCGTGATCGGTTTTTGGCTCGCCAATATCGTTGCAAATGTGGTGCAACGAGGTGAATATAATAGCTCTCGGTGGTTGGGGAATTTAGTTCGAGTTTTAATCATGGGCTTAGTGATTGCCATGGGACTGCGTGCGATGGGGATTGCAGATTCGATCGTAAATCTTGCATTTGGTTTAACATTGGGTTCAGTTGCTGTTGCCTTTGCTTTGGCTTTTGGTTTAGGTGGTCGACAACCCGCAGAACGGGTCTTGAGCGATTTAATTGATCGGGCAAAGAAAGAGGCAAATCAGCCCAACCCATTGCGTCAAAATACTCATTTAGATACAAGTTCTGTGGATACTCAGCAAGTGACTTCAGATACTCCTACAATTGAAAGTGAGTATAAATCGATTACGGAACCATTAAATAAGGATAAAGATGACCTGAATTAACATTTAAATTTGCTGTAATATCGATCAGGATTAAGTCTTGATCGATTTTTATTTTTAGGTCGAATGCGAAAGAGGAAAGATGATGTCTAAGAAAAAGCCAAATAATTTTATCGCGCCAATTGTGATTGCTGGAATTACAGTTGGTTTTTTAGCGAGTGCTTATAAATTTGTTTTTGCAAAACCTAAAAATCAACAAAATCAAAAACAGGATCTAGAACAAAAGAAAGATAGTGAATCGTGACGCTTTGCACGCTAGAACTATTTGTCCATATTAAATTTTGTTTATGAAGATTACATAATTGTTACACAAAAGTTTTTTGTAAAATAAAGCTAGACAGATAAATCTAAATTGGCTAAATTCAAAGCATAAATAATGTATTTTTTAATTAATTATTAGATTAATAAGTGAACTATTTTCAAAGGGAATTAAAATGAAAATCATCTATTTTGTGCAAAAAATGCTATCCAATAAATCAACCGCTTCAGATGCAATGGATCTTGCTATTCAACGTGTGACGCAGAGACAGCAGACCCAAAGTCAGCTTATTTTATTCAAAACCGATTACTTAGAATAAGTCAGAAACTCATCTAAACATATTCAGATGCGGCATGTGCAGACGCCCATGCCCATTGAAAATTAAACCCACCTAGATGTCCTGTAACATCCAAGATTTCTCCAATAAAAAATAAACCTTTTTGTTTTTTACTTTCCATTGTTTTCGATGAAACTTCAGTTGTATCTACACCACCCAAAGTCACCTCGGCAGTACGGTAACCTTCTGTTCCAGAGGGTTTAACTTCAAATTGATGCAATTTATGGGCAATATTTTCAAGTTTTTCATCACTGAGTTGAGCAATCGCAGTTTCAGCCCAATCTGCCCAAATTAAGTTTTGTAGTTCTAAAACAACGCTTTTAGGTAAATGCTCAATCAGCAATGTTCTGAGTAAAACTTTAGGTTGGCTTTGCTTTTTAGCTTTAAAGAATTCAAATAATTCCAGGCTCGGTAAGAAATTGATATTGAAGGCTTGACCGACATTCCAATAATTCGATAATTGTAATGAGCTTGGGCCACTTAAACCACGATGGGTAAATAAAAGCGCTTCAGTAAAACTATTTAAATCATTGCTCAGTGTTGCTTCAACTGCATTCCCACTTAAACGTGTAGTCACTTCTTTAAACTGATCTGAGAAAGTGAAAGGCACTAAACCTGCACGTGTCGGGTAGATATGATGTCCAAATTGTTTGGCAATTTTATAGCCAATGTCTGAACCACCTAAAGTCGGAATCGACAAACCACCCGATGCAACGACAACCGACTCAGCTTCAAAGTAACCTATATTGGTCGCAACTTGAAAATTCTGTTCGTCTATAGCTGTTACTGCTTTGACTTCACATGAGGTTTTAATATCAACCCGTTGGGTCTTTTCACATTCATTCAGCAACATGGCTAAAATTTCTTTGGCACCATTGAGTGTGAAAAGTTGTCCATGCTTACGTTCTTCATATTCGATGCCATATTCGCAGACCATACCGATAAAGTCCCAGTTGGTATAACGCGTCAGTGCTGAAATGACAAAGTGTGGATTATGCGAGATGAAATTGTCAGGCTCGACATAGAGATTGGTGAAGTTGCATTTTCCGCCACCAGACATGAGGATTTTTTTACCAATTTTATTGGCTTTTTCAACCACCAAAACTTTACGACCACGTGCAGCCGCTTTTGCTGCAAGCATTAAACCTGAAGCACCTGCACCGAGGACAATCACATCGTATTGGTTGGAAGACATATCATACTCATGGAAACTTTGAGCAGGGGATTATAAGGAGATGCGGCATTTATCGCTATTAAATTCAAAAATGAATTTGATGAAACTATGTAATTACTGTTCTGCCTGCTAAAAATAGCCATTAAAAGCAATTAAAAATAATGTGATGAATTTAATAATATTAAAAGTGAAACATATACTTTTTATGTTTTTTTAGTATTTATTTTGTTTGAGTAATGTTAATTATAAATCGTTAAAAGCTATTAAATAATTAAAAAAATACCCAATTTCAGGTATATACAAACTTAATTCTTAGTCATAAATTGCAGGTAAATTAACTCATACTTACAATAAGTTTTATAAATTTTACAAAACGCATTTACTTATTGTGTACTCAAAGTGGATTTATAAACAAGGAATGGAAATGGAATTAAAAACTCAGAAATTATTGATATCTTCAATGATTTATTTTTTGAGCCACATGGCATATGCTGCTGAGACTCCTGCAGAGATTGCAGCAAGAGAAAATGATCGTATTCAACAACAATTGCAACAACGACAGAAATATGAACAAGAACAAATATTACAATCAACTAAACCGCCAACACGTATAGATGTTGCTCCCCCAGAAGTATCTGCAACTGATCAGGGCCCTTGTTTATCCATTCATCAAATTGATGTAAGTGGCTATCATTTACTTTCTAGCAAGAAAATAAGTCAATTGGTTGCACCTTATATCAATACATGTATGGGAACACGTGCAATTGAAGTGCTTATGGGGAAAATTACAGCAGCATATTTAAATAAAGGTTATGTGACTTCACGTGTTTATCTTCCTGAACAAGACTTAAAGTCTGGTGTACTTAAGTTTACAGGTTGAAGAAGGTAAACTGACTGAGTTAAAGGTAACAGATCGAGCACAGGGTACACTTTCTCTTGATACAGCATTGGGTGATGTCAAATCTAAGCCACTCAACCTGAGAGATTTAGAACAAGCAATTGACCAAATTAATCGCCTACAATCGAATAATACGAAAATGGAAATTATTCCTGGCAATCAGCCAGGAGAAAGTATTGTTGTATTTGATAATGACCCATCAAAGCGCTGGAATGGGTATTTTACCTATGACAATAAAGGTCAAGATAGTACTGGTCAAAATCAAGCAGCATTAGGTTTAAGTCTAGATAATCCATTAGGATTGAATGATTTATTCAGTGTGACTTATAACCGTTCATTGCCTTTTAAAATTAATCATACTGATTCTTATTCAGGCAGTGCGATGTATATCATCCCGTTGGGATACAACACTTTTAACTTTAGTGCTTCCCGTTCTGAATATGACACAACATTAGAAACAGATTTCAATCAATTGTTGTCGCATGGAGAAACCACAACTTTCTCAGGAAAAATTGATACTCTATTGCACCGTGGCCTAAACAACCAATTCCGTATGAATGCGGGGATTACTGCCAAAGATACAGAAGCTTTTCTTGAGGGCGTTAAGTTAGGAGTAAGTAGTCGCAAACTTAGTGTATTCGATCTTGGTTTTAGTTATAGCGACATGATTTTGTCAGGATTGGTCAATGTCAACGTGGGATATGCCAAAGGTCTAAAAATTTTCAATGCCTTAGAAGATCAATCAGATTTGTCAGCCGATGCACCTAAAGCACAGTTTGACAAAATGAGTTATGGCATTAGTTACTTCAAAGGCTTTAATTGGTTAGGGCAAAATTTCAGTATATCGAGTTCTTTTTCAGGTCAACAAGCTTTCGATACTTTATATGGTTCAGAACAGTTCTCAATCGGCAGTTTATATAGTGTACGTGGATTTAACCAAAATAGTTTAAGTGGTGACCATGGCTATGCTTTCAAAAATGATTTCTCACTTAGCAAAAATTACGATTTTAATGGAACGCCAATATTCGGGCGCCACACCCTCGGCTTGGATTACGGAAAAGTAGATAACAAAGAAAACTCAAATTATGTGGGAGAGCTCAGCAGCGTCAGTCTCAGTACGACATTTAATGTGAGCAATGTATCGCTTGAATTGATTGCCACACAGCCAATTCATCAATCGAACTTTATGAAGAAACAATCCGCAGATGTGTTCTTCTCTTCTACTTTTTCATTTTAAGGAATAATAATCATGAATCATATTTATAAAACTGTATGGAATAAATCAAAAAATGCTTTTGATGTTGTCTCTGAAGCTGTTAGTTCAAAGGGAAAAAGTACCTCTGGAAGTAAAGATGGAACTGGTAGTACAACGTCTAAATTAACGGCATTTTTTGCAGTACTTACACCGATTGCAGCAATGCTATTTGTACAGCAAACAGTTGCCAATGTTGATGTTGCGAGTGGGAATACACGCGTATTTAATGCGAATAATGGTGTTCAAGTTATTGATATTGCAACAGCAAATGCCGCAGGTATTTCACATAACCGCTATGTAAACTATAACGTAGATAAAACAGGTCAAATACTGAATAACGCAGTACAAACACCGAAAAACCTGTCGGTCATGACGCAACTTGCAGGCAATATTCAAACCAATAAAAACTTAGATAAAAGTGCGCGAGTTATTCTCAATGAAGTCACAGGGACAAATCGTTCGCAACTGAGTGGTCATGTTGAAGTCGCTGGAAATAAAGCAGATGTGGTAATTGCCAACCCGTATGGTATCACGTGTAATGGCTGTGGATTTATCAATACAGATAGAGCAACGCTTACCACAGGAACACCACAATTTAATACGGATGGTTCAATTAAAAACTATACCATCCGCCAAGGTGATATCACTGTGGATGGGAATGGGTTGAATGCTACAGGGCAAAATTTACTTCAGCTTTTATCCCGTAATCTGAATGTGAAAGGACAAATCAATGCGAAACAACTTGAAGTTGTAACCGGTGCAAATGAATACGACGTGACAAGTGGTATCGCAACTGCAATTCAAGGTGTTGGAGCTGTACCAACTTATGCGATTGACTCCAGTGAACTTGGGGGAATTTATGCAAATCGCATCAGCTTGATTGCTTCTGATCAAGGAGTCGGTGTAAAAATGTTGGGTAATGTCGCAGCAAGTGGCAGCGATTTCACATTATCAGCATCTGGAAAAATTGAGTTAAACAATAAAATTAGTGCTGCACAAAATTTATCAGTTCAGAATAATAACAATGTAGATAACAACTTAAATATCAATGGATCACTAACTGCTAAAAATATCGCGCTAGGTTCGGTTGATAATAATCATCTAAATATTGCGACTAGTAATGGTAGTATATATGCAGAAAATGGTTTAAATATTAATAGTAATCAGTTAGATATGGTTAATAGTGTTGTGCAGTCAGCGAGTGATGCTCAAATTAATAATGCGACACAAACAAATTTGACAAATTCTAAGCTGAATGTAAATAATACTTTAAATTTAAATAGTAATAGTTTAACTACACAAGGATTGAGTGAACTTTCTTCAATTGGAGGTGGTCTTAATATTACAATAGAACAAAACTTGTCAATTGGTGATGCTGTATCTGTTATTGCACAAAATAATATCAATTTAACTTCAAAAAATGCTGATGTAACAGTTGGAAAGGCTAAAGTCAAAAGTGAAATTGGTGATTTGAACATAAGTGCTTCAAATATAGGACTCAATGCTGAAAGCTCAGCACAAAGTACAAATTTAAACGCAAAGAACACTGTTCAAATTAATCATAATGCGCAAGTTTCATCTCAGAAAAATATTTCTATCTCTGCGAATAATGTTGGGGTTGATGGCAAGATATATTCAAACGATGCGAATATTAATGCCAATAACAATGCGACATTAAATGCGGGTTCAGTCGTTTCTTCAATAAATTCAAATAGTATAAAAGCGGGTCAAATATTATCATTAGTTGATAAATCAAATTTAACAGCAGGTAATACAACTGATTTGAATGCAGCGAATATAACTCTTGCAGGACAAATTCAGGCTCAAACAGCAAATATTAATGCAACGAATAGTTTGATAGCGACAAATAGTGGATTAGTTTTTGCAACGAATGTCGCAAATTTAAATGCATTAAATATTGATTTGGCTGGCAAACAGCTCGCACAGAATCTCAATATCACCGCGATTAAAAACTTAAACTCGACTGGTATGGTCTCTGTATCGAACATCGCACAATTAAATGCTGAAAATATTACAGTGCAAGGAGATATCACTGCTTCTAATGCTGTGCTTCAAGCTAAAAATTCATTAAGTGTGCAAAATGGCGGAAGTGTTGGCGCTGCGAATAATGTGGAGGCGAAAGCAAATACAATCAATATCGTTGGCAGTGTAAAGTCGAATAGTACTCAATTGACAGCAGATACTGATCTTTTATTAGACCAGAACAGTGCTGTGGAAAGCGTAGAAAATATTCAGCTTAACAGTTCAAATTTGACAGTAAAGGGTAACGTCAAAGCTAAACAATTGTCTGCACAAGTTCAAAACCAATTGAATTTAGATCAAGGTTCTGACATACAAGCAACAGAACTAGCACAACTCAATGCGCTGAATATCAATGCAAATGGTCAATTAACGGCAAAAGTTGCACAATTAAATGCTAAAGTTGCTACAAATGTTGGGAAGACAGGCTCGATAGCCACAATTCAAAATACTGACATTAAAGCTGATAAGATCAATGTTGATGGTAATTTAACGGCACAAAATTTAAATGCAGATGCAAAGTCTACTTTGAATGTGAACCAAACAGCAAATATTACAACTGCAAGCACAGCGCAACTTAAAGCCAATGATTTGATTGTTGCAGGTGCTATAAATACGCAAGATGCACAATTGAATGCCAATAATTCAGTAAATATCGCACAAACTGCAAATATTGGTACATCTAATAATTTGAATATTACTGCAAATGATGCAGTCATTATGGGTAAAGTCAAAGCATTAAATACAACGATTCAAGCTGCCAATGCTTTAAATCTTGAAAAAAATGCACAACTGCAAAGTGCGAACTTAGCACAATTGAATGCCAAAGATATAATGATTAATGGGCAACTATATACCAAACAAAGTAAAATCAATGCTCAAAATAAAGTTAATTTAAATCAAGGTGCAGAATTAGTATCATCTGATGGCATTGATTTGAATGCAGCTCAGGCGAATCTCAATGGCTTAGTGAATGCAACAAATGCCAACCTAACCGCGACTGGTGTATTAACAGTTGATAGCAATGCACAGCTTTCTGTGATAAATCAAGCAAATCTAAATGCAAATGATCTCATATTTAATGGTAAGTCAAACTCGAAAAATCTTAATTTACAAGTAAATAATGGTTTGAATATCAATGCATCATCTGATATTCGTGCGCAAGAAACAGCAAATATTAATGCTCAAAATATAGCCGTAAATAGCCAAATATTAGCCAATAATACTAATCTAACGGCTATCCAGCAGTTGGATGTTAATCAAGCAGGGACTTTACTTGCAAATAATAATTTAAGTTTGAAAGCGCAAAATATAAATATTAGTGGTACTTCCCAAGCGAATACAGTAGATATTAATGCTTCAAATAATCTGAATACCGCAATCGATTCTTTGATTATAAGTAATAATAATCTGGCATTAGGTGCAGGAAGCAACATTAATTTAAATGGGCAAACAAGTGCAGTAACAACCAATATTAAATCTACAAATGATTTAACTACAGGTGATAATTTTGTTGCAATCTCTGATGATAAGGCAACCTTAGAGAGCCAGAGCCTAAGTTTAGCAGGAAAGGTATATGCTAAAAACGCAGACATTACGACAAGCAATACTTTGGCGACTTTGCAAAACTCTCAGGTGAATATCACAGAAACGTTAAGCTTACTTTCAAAAAATAGTTCAATTGATTTGGCTGGAACCACTTCTGCTCAAAACCAAAATTTGACAGCAGTGACCACGATTACAACCCAACAAACAGCCTTGGTAAACGCTCTCAATGCTTTAATTTTTAAAGCAGATTCGCTTATACATGGTGGAGCTTTATACAACGCTACGGGTTTGACAACGACCAATATTAATAATCTAACCAATAATGGCACATTGCAAAGTTCAAGTTTTGCATTGAATGGATTGAAGAATTTTAATAACAATAAAAATTTTCTATCAGCCGAAAATTTGAATATTGTCACTGAAGCATTTAGCAATAAGCTAGGTAGCCAGTTGGCAAGTAATGCAGACTTAACTTTAACCGTTACAAAAGGCGCTTTAACAAACGATGGTACGATTGGAAGTGTAGGTAATTTAACGTTAAAGGCAACTCCTGTTGGTTCTTCGATTACCAATAACGCAACCTTACAAGCAAATAAGACTGTTTCACTCAATGCAAGCAATGTTTTAAATAATACAAATGGTGTTATTAATGCAGCTGAAAATATAGCGGTAACTGCTCAGCAAATAGAGAACAAAGGAAATGTTGCCTCTAAAAATGTCGTATTGAATGCAACAGGTGGAACAGCTTCAACTGTTAAAAACTCAGGAATTGTATTTGCCAATAAAGACATCTCTATTGATGCTGACGATACAATATTAAATACGGGGACTTTATATACCAAGAGTGCGACTGCAGGTGCTGTTGATGACACGATGCATTTAACGGCTAAAAATATTAAGAACTTAGTCGCTACTGATGGTAGTGGAAAGTATGGTGTGATCAGTACATCATGGGTACCATTTACAGTAGATTATTTGCTCAATGAGGGCTCTATACAAGCGCTTCGAGCGATTATTAATAATAAAACGTTAAATGTGAAAACAAATTTTGATAACTATGCACTCAATGGTACGAATGACTCAAAAGGGTTTTATGCCTTCTGGAATCTAGATGCTCAAAACCTAGGAACATTAAATAATACAGGTACATTGAGTGTTCATTTAGAAAATGATCCAAAGGATTCAGCAACCACTGTAACAGCGGATAAGTTTAACAACACTGCAGGTGCATCCGTTTATTTTGGTAAGTATTCTAATTTAACGGTAAATGGGCAAACGAATAATCAAGGAACACTGTATTTAGAAAAAGGGAATGCGACATTACAAAATCTAAATAATGATAATGGTATTTTGGTATTAGATGGTACAAATGCAACATTAAAATCAGATTTTACCAATAACGGTTCTTTAAGTTTACTTAATAGCTCAAACTTAGACCTGAAACAGAATAATTTAACAAATAGTGCTAATAAAAACATTTACTTAAGTGACTCTTCTATTACTACGGGAAATGGTATTGCCAATATGATAGGGGGGATTGTGAAGACTATAGGTAATAGTAATTTGGAATCAAATACTTTAGTAAATAATGGACTCATTCATAGTTTAGGAGGTATTTTAAATATTCAATCGAATACTTTGACTAATAATTATAATTCTGGAATTATAGGTTTGGGTGTTGTTAATATCAATAAAAAATTATTTAGTTCGAATGTGGTTAATAACTATGGTAATATTTATGCAAACAAAGAATTAAATATTGGTGTGGGAGATTCTAATGATAGATCAAATTCAGGAAAAGGTTATACGAATATAACGAATTATACGAATAACTCGACTCAGAAAAGTGGTATAAATAAGCCAACAGGAGGAGTGATTTCATCGGATAAAAATATAAATATATATGCAAATAATTTTATGAATAATTTTGCAATTATTTCCAATAGTGGTGATATTACTATTGATACTCAAGGTAAATTTATTAATGAAACTAATTTTTATGGGGAATCATTAAGAGTAGATTATTATAATTGGGAGGCGCCAAAGCATTTAAATGATTTTGATATCCGTCAGAGTGGTGATGAGAAAGACTCGTTTTATTATGATGTAAATGGGAATAAATTAACATCATCTACAGATGCCAATATTCGTGCAACTACTACACGAATTACTGCTGAACATAATCCTGCTGTTGGAAATGATCATCAAGGTTTTTCATCTTCGTTAGTTACTGAAATATGGAAACAAGCTACAGTTACAAAAAGTGGCACAGATAATGTCATAGCTAATAAATATTTAGCTTCAGCAGATCCAGCTAAAATTATTGCCAATAATGGTAATATTATTTTAAAAATTGGTGATAATGGCGAAAACTATGGAGGTAAAATTATTGCATTAGGAGATAGTAAAGCTGGAAAGGGTTCAGTTGATATTACTTTAAAAACTGGAAAAAAATTTACTAACCGATCTATAGATTTATATGATTTTTCTGATGATCATAATTATGAACTTCAATATTTACTGATGATAGATAAAAATAGTGGTGGTGATGTTGTCAGGACTGCTATAGCTTTTAAGAAAGATTTAAGTGTTGCTGGTTCTTTACCTATGGATATTGGTGAAAGTTGGGATAGTCCAACGCAATATTATAATGATCGTATTAAGCCGCTTTCTTCTTCAAATTCAACTTTATTTAATACTATTTATTGGTGGAGTGATAACTTTTTAACTCAACTAGATGGACAAGGTAATGTTGTCTACGATAATCAAGGTAAGACAGTCTATTTATTAGATGCTCAAAGTAATAAAATTACACCAACTTTAAATACAACAGCAGACATAGTTTCTAAATTAGTAAAAAACACATATAGTTCCACTGCTCTTAAACCTTTACCAAGTGGGCTAAGCTCAAATATAGATGTAGCAGGTTCTTCAGTGATTTCTGGGAGTGGAAATGTTTTTATTGATGGAGGAGTTATTGAAAATCTAGGTAATAATTCTATTAAACAACAGGGAGAAGATGGATCAAATATAAAGGGTGTGGGTTCTACTACCGCAGAAAATTGTGGTGTATTAGGTAAAGATTGTAAAACAAATATTACAGCATACACACCGTCAACTTATGTGAAAGAAAACAGAAATGCTCAGTCTATAAATAATTTGAATTCTACTTCACTGACAAGTTATCAATCTACGAAACCGTCAACTAAAGATTATTCTGTCAATATTATCGATGGGATAACTTATATTTCTGCTCCTGAAGGTTTTGTAATAAATCCATCAACTGTGCCTGAATTAAAAGAAGCAACTAAAGTTAATATTGCATATTATCAACCTTATCCTATTACAAAAATACCAACTGTAGATTTAGACATACCAACGACAAAATATAGCCAATATGTAGCGACACCAGACAGTCATTCAAAGTATTTGGTTGAATCTAATCCACTCTATGGTGCTAATTCAGATGTCCTAGGTTCAAACTATTTAACTGAACAACTCGGCATTGACCCAGACAAGCTGTTAAAAAGACTGGGGGATGATGGTTATGAAATGAATTTGGTGCAAAAGCAATTGATTCAAATGACAGGAACTGGCGTACTGTTTGCAAATGCTTCAGCTTCAGATCAAATGAAGATATTATTCGACAATGCGACATCATCAAGTAAAGACCTTGGTTTAGAGTATGGTAAGGCATTAACGATAGAACAACTATCAAAACTAGATAGTGATATTGTATGGATGGTTGAAGGAACTGTATCAGGTCAAAAAGTTTTAATTCCACAAGTATATTTAAGCCAAAAAACGGTTAATGGTATTAATACATCGGGTGCAGTCATTGATGGTAAAGTTGGGACTATATTAACAGTAGATTCCTTGACCAATCAAAATGGTACGATTGCGGGTGGCATTGTTTATGCAGATGTGAAAAAAGATATCAATAACATTGGTGGTAAAATCAAAGGTGATGATGTCATCTTAAAATCACAAGAAGGTTCGATCAATAACATTACCAAATCTTATAATTTTGGTAATAGTGCGAGTGATTCAACCACCTTTGGACAAACTGCAAGTATTGAAAGTAATGGAACTTTGATCTTAGATGCAGCAAAAGATATCAATAACATCGCTGCGACACTCAAAGCCAAAGGTGATGCATCGATAAAAGCGGGTAATGACATCAACATCAAATCGCTAGAAGATCATACCGCAACAACTTCCAGTTTGAAAAAAGGCGATAAGATCAATGAAGATACCAACAGTATTGGTAATGGTTCAATCAATACCAATACCACAACCCATGTTGGTTCAACTATAGATTTAGGTGGAAATGCTGCATTTGAAAGTGGCGGGAATACCCTTATTTCAGGTAGTGATGTCAACGTCAAAGGGCAAATGTACGCCAAAACGGGTGGTAACTTTACCCTTGAATCTGTACAAGATACCAAAGAAACCAAAACATCTTCATCTAGGTCTGGATTTGGTGTAGGTGGTGGTATTTATGGAACTCAAACTCAAGAAACAACAGATTTTGAAGGAAAAAATAAAGCCAGTAACTTGAATGTTGGTAGTTTGATCGTAGACTCTGATCAGAAAGTTGTGATCGCAGGTTCGAACGTAAACATCAAAGATAAAGACAGTTTTAGCTTGATCAGCGGTAAGCAAGGTGTCGATATTTTAGATGGTAAAGATGAAGAACGTCATGAAAAAACGACGACAACTACGACTTTCTTAAAAGTAACCAAAGGACCATCTGAAACAAGTACTTCTGCAAAAGCAGGGGCAAGTGCTGAGTCACATTCAGATAAAAACTCTAAATCCGCTTCAGCAGGCGCATCTGCAGAAGCAACTGCAAGTGTGGCAGCCTCAGCTTCGGGTAGCGCAAGTTTAAGGCTGATGGAACATACTGTAACCAAAGAAGTAAAAGGCTCAGATAAGAGTGTAAGTTCTAATATCAATTCAAATGGTAGCCTTCTCATCTCTTCTGAACAAGGCGATGTGACTGTTCGTGGTTCATCAGTAGATGTGAAAGGTGCCTTGGGTGTCGATGCTAAAAATATAAATATCTTAGCGGGTCAAAATAAAGATTATTCAAGTAAAGATACAACCCAAACTTCAATCGGCGTCTATGTCGATGGTAAAGCCAGTGCAGGTGCGAATGCTGAAGCAAAAGCGAGTGCCGATGCTAAGGCGGGTGTCAGTGCAATGCCTGTTTCGGCAAATGCAAATGCAAATGCAGGTGTAAGTGCTCGTGCAGGTGCTGAAGGCATGGCGACTTTCGGTGGTTTACATGAAACAAGTTCTGTATCTACCACAGACATTACTCATAACCTTTCTTCACTCAAATCTGGTGGAGATATGAGTTTAGTTGCCAAAGATAAAGCACTGTTCCAAGGTGCAAATATAAGTGCTGGACAAAATCTCGATATTCGTGGAACAGATATTGTAAATAAAGCTGTAGAAGATAAACATGAAACAACCAATTCTAATTCTAGTCATTTAGCGGGTTATTTTATTGGCGCTAAAGGTGAAGTTAGTGGTCAAGCAGAGGCACATGCAAATGCCACAACTGGCAAATTAAGTCCGAGTGGAAGTGCTGGTGTTACTGCGACTGGTTCAGTATCTGCTGAAATGAGTCAAGGACTTCGTACGACAAACTCACAGTCTACCGTAACCGATACTCAAACGACGCATACAGGAAATAGCTTCTCTGCTGGTGGTAATATGACACGCGTAGCAACCAATACCATTTATGATGAAGCGACTCAAGTCAATGTTGCTGGTGGTTTTGCACAAAAAGCAACGACTATTATTGACAATGCAGTACAAGATCGTCATACAGTGACGAAAGACTCTCAAACCCATAATGCGACTGTTGCATTTACTGCATCTGCAACAGGAACAGCAGGTATGGTGATGGAAGCGAAAGTGGGTAAAGAATCATCAACGTCTAATTCAACAACTGCTTCTAAAAATCCAAATTTGAGCTTTGGTGTTAGCGCCAAATATGAGGGAACAAAAGACCAAAGCCAAGATGATTCTACCGTGGCGAGAACGTCAAGTTTTAATGCTGGAGGAGACATTACTTCCATTTCTACAGGCAATACAACTTTGACTGGAACACAGTTTAATTCTGGAGGGAATGTTAATCTTGTTGCTGACAAATTGACATTTAATGCGGCTGCGGATACAACCAGTAAATCAGCTATAGGGCAAAAATTCGGTGCAGGAGCAGGAGCCGAATTTGATATTTCTGGTAAATTGAAATCTGCAAATCTTGATGGTTCATATGGCAATACAACAAGTCATTCACAAAGTTCTACAGCTGTTGTTGGTGGAATCAATGCAGCAGGAAATGTCAATGTTGTGACGAATCAAGGTGCTTCATTTGAAGGAACACAACTATTAAGTGGTGGTAACACTTCAATATCAGGTAAGGATGTTACTTTTAAAGCTGCTCAAAATACTGCAAGTTCTACCACAGAAGCCCACAAGGCTGGTGTAGCCCTTAAAGTCGAAACCTCTGGAGGTAAAGCAGATTCAGGAAGCGGTAGTTTAAGTTATAAAGGTGAAAAGGAAAATAGTTCATCTTCTCAAGCGGTGGTGAGCAATATATTGACAGGAGGTTCGTTAACCATCAATGCAGACAATGCGAGCTTTGAAGGAACGAATTTAGCAAGTTTGGGTAACACAAATATTTCAGCCAATACTTTAGATTTTAAAGCAGCAAGGGATAAAAGTAGCTCTGATACCATTGGTGGTGGTGTAGATATAAGTGCATCAGGCTCTGGAAAAACAGCCGATAAAACGGGTTCTGGAGGCGGTAGTCTCAGTGCTAATTTCAAAAAAGGAAATTCAGCATCAGATACAGCGGTTGTAGGTTCAATGAGCTCTGGTGGTGAATTAAATATCAATGCTGGTAATGCAAGTTTTGAAGGAACGAAATTTGCGAGTACTGGAGATACGAATATTTCAGCGGATACCGTGAGTTTTATGGCAGCAAAAAGTTCAAGCTCAGGTTCAAATTTAGGTTTAGGCGCTAATGTTGCTGTAAAAGTACCTTCAAAAACAGTACAAACGCCAACAACGACGACACCTGTGATTACTCCACCAACACCACAAGCTGCGCCTGCTGGAGCAATACCGATTGTGAAACCAACACCATCGTCAACGCCTGCAAGTACACCTGCTACCACAAGTACAACTCCTGCAACTACACCTGTAAAAACTGGTCCAGTGATTACACCACCGACGCCACAACCAGCACCTGCTGGAGCGATACCAATTGTGAGATCAACTACACCGACCTCATCAACACCTACAAATGCACCAGCTACAACACCAATAGCTGCTAATCCACCAAAAGAACCAGGTACAGCAGTAAACGGTGGATTAAATGTAGCAGTTGGAAAATCTAATGAAACAACTTATCAAGGCTCGAGCTTTGAAACGGGTACAGGCGGCCAGCTCAATATCAATGCAAATTCAATATTGATGCAAAATACGGATACGTCGAAAGTTGATGGTAATAAGAATTATTCTACTGGACCGACTATTGAAAAATTAAATGATTCAAGTTCTGGGTTTAATTTTAGCGGTGGAGTAAGTAATGTTGGAACAGATACGCTTCAAAAGCTTTCATCTGCTAAAGACAAGGTCTTAGATACAAAAAATAAAATCGCCAATAAGTTAGGTGTAGGTGATCAGAGTAATTCTGCAAATACATCAAATGGTACGACAAATACTGGTGGCACGGCTCCAACGGTGCCTACAAACCCAGTAACAACAGTAACGACAACGACTGGTGACACAACAACGACGACTAAAACGGCAAACACATTAGACTTATTAAAAGGTTTATTTAGTTCACAGCCTCAGACGCCAACACCTCCAGCAGTGATTACACCACCAACGCCACAAGCAGCCCCTGCTGGTGCTATACCGATTGTTAAACCTGAACCTAGGTTGCCGATCCCGCCAGTACCAACTACGCCACTAAGAAGTACTGGTAATTAAGGTTGTTAAGATAAACCTCAAAATAAAAGGAGCTTTCTAGAAGGCTCCTTTTTTTATTTGATATGTTTTTTTAGAGAGGGTTTTTCCCTTGCAAACCACCCGAATGAATCACCAAGATTCGACTATTTTTTGGGAAATATTGTTTTTGAATTAAATCAAAAATTCCCATCATCATTTTCCCTGTATAAATATGCTCTAAAGGAATTTGGTATTGTTTTTCAAATTTTTCAATAAATTCGAGTAATTCATCATTGGTTTTTGCATAACCACCACAACAATAGTCATCTAAAATTTCCCAGTTCCGCTTATTGGTAAGTTGGGCAACTTCATCAGTGAGAAAATCGCCTTTCAATGCTGAAAACCCCAAAACTTTTTGATGCTTTGCACTTGCTTCAATCAGTCCTGTAATTGTTCCACCAGTCCCTACAGCACAACAAATCACATCATAATTTTTTAAATCATCTTCGGTCACGATTTCGTGGCAACCTTGGATTGCAAGCTCATTGCTTCCACCCTCAGGAATGATATAGCTGTCAGAATAGTGTAGTTTTAATTCTTGTAGAAATTCATAGGTGTCTTTTAATCTATATTTTTCACGTGAAACAAATTGAAGTTGCATGCCAAATTGTTGCGCTGTGCTCAGGGTATGATTGAGTGCTTTATTCACCAGCTCTTCACCACGAATGATGCCGATACTGTCAAAACCAAAACGATGTGCAGCGTAAGCTGTTGCTGCAATATGATTGGAATACGCACCGCCAAAGGTGATAATTTTTTTATCCCCTAATCTTTGTGCTTCTAAAAAGTTGTATTTAAGTTTGAAAAACTTATTGCCTGAAATTTGTGGATGAATTTGATCAAGGCGCTTAATGGTCAGGTGTGTCGATGTATCAATCTGAATAGTTTGATAGGGAATAGCTTGGGCGATTTGATCAAACATAGAAAATATCAGTTATTGAAGTAAATCAAGATTGTTACATCTTACTCAAATCTGACGTTAAAATCAGATTTGAGTTTAGGTCTAATATGTTTGGGCAGTTTCACTATTTCGAATGAGTATCTACCGAAGTTACGACTGACATTCCTGGTCTTAAAAACTCAAGCCCTTTTTGATTTGGATCAATGGCAATACGGACAGAAATACGTTGCACCACTTTGGTAAAGTTTCCTGTGGTGTTATCCGGTTTTAGCACGCTAAATTCAGCACCAGCAGCAGGGGAGATTTGTTCAACTCGTCCTGTGAATTTTTGATGTTTCATTGCATCCACAGTGAAAGAAGCCTTTTGACCAATTTTCATATCGGCAATTTGGGTTTCTTTAAAGTTAGCAATCACCCATGTTTGTTGTGGAATCAAGTACATAAGCTGTGTCCCCGCAGCGACATATTGCCCGATACGCGGTGTGACTTCACCCAATTGTCCATCCATTGGTGCAGTAATCACACTATAGTCTTTGGTCGTCACTGCTTGATCAAATTGTGCTTTGGCATTGGTGACTTGTGCCTTAAGTCCTGATTCTGCAACTTGTGCTGTTTTTAAGGCTTCTTGCGCAACCAAGACATTGGCTTCAGCTTGTTTGAGTAGTGCTAAATTATTCTTTGCATCTGCTGCGGCTTTATCTTGCTCAGTTTTAGAAACTGCACCACTATTTCCCAATTGTTGATAACGATTTAACTGAGCAACAGAAAGTTCATAAGTCGCTTTGGCTTGATCCACTTTGGCTTGGGCGGCCACAATATCGGCTTTACGCTGTTCAATCGCTTGGGTTTGATTTGCCAAAGTGGTATTGGCTTGATCTACACCTGATTCCGCTTGAGTAATTTTTTGATCATAAGTCGTTGTATCAATATGCATTAAGGCTTGACCTTTTTTAACACGATCAAAATCAGTCACCAATACGTCTTTGATATAACCATTAATTTGAGAAGATAAAACCGTGGTTTTGCCTTTGACATAACTATTATCTGTAGACTCAATCGTGCTATCAAAAGGACCAATTTTCCAAGCTCGCATGATCACAGCGATACCGATCAATAAAACCAAGAACATCAGTACCAACGTACGTTTTGCCGTAGGGATTAGCTTACTTGATGGTGATGGCGTTGTTGGAGCATCATTTGTTGTAGGCACTTCTTTTTCAGTTGTATCTTGATCTTGTGACATAAAAATTCTCAAATCGTGTTAATGCATCATGTATTTTCATTCAGGTGTTCATTGATCAAATTTCATGTATCTAACTAAC
>NZ_SGSW01000031.1:0-52716 GCF_004209125.1 Acinetobacter sp. WCHAc060033
GGATTTTGGATTACATCAATGAAATTGATGAAATTGGTATTGCAACGGATCGTGCGCGTATTAAGCAAATTCTTGATAATATTATTGACTATACTCAATCGCATTTTACTTTTGAGGAAAGTTTGCAAGAAGAAGCGGGTTATAAATATCGTGTTCCACATAAACGTGTACATGATTTATTTATTAAACGTATTGAAAGCTATCGTACGAGTTTTGAGCAAGGTAATTCAATTGAAAAAGAATTACATGAAGTGCTTTCAAAATGGTTAATTAACCATATTCAACACGATGATGCGGATTATGTCGGCGCTGTGAAGTTGAATATGATGGGCATTATCAAAGAAAATGAGAAGAAAAAAGGTAAGAATTGGTTTGCAAGATTCTTCTCATAATATCGAATCAATGCTGGTGATATAACGGCAATATTTGAATGAATTATGGAAGTGACCAACTCTCTAACTAAAAAAATTCAGAGGGTATAAAAAGAAAGTGGATAGATTATAAAAAATCTAGCGCAGCAAATCATCGAGGGGTGATTTGCTTTTTTCTTTTGCGATGTTCTTTTATGTTTTGATTTTCAGCAACGAGAAAGGCAAAATAGCAGAACTTTTTACGAAACACCTCATGCAGGATTATTCTATGTCACGATGGTTATCGCCGCTCATGGCATTTTGTCTCTCATTTATGATTATCGCAGGCTTGGCACCAAGCTTGGGTATTCAGCTTGATCGACAAATTGATTTTTGGATATTGTGGTTAGTGTCAATGCTGATCTTGGCATTGCCGATTACTTATTTAGAAGTAGCATTGGCAAAGCGTTCGAAAACAACCGCGCTGAATGCGTTGTCGAGTTTAACGCGTGATGCAGATGCGTCTCAATCATGGCGTATTGTAGGGTGGTTGGCTGTCGTATTCATTCCGTTCCTTGCGGGTGGAATCTTATCTAATATTAGTCAAAGTGCTGTACAGTTCGCACAGTTACCTGTCGCGACGAATATCGCATTTGTCGGCGTTGCTGTTGTGGCATTTGCACTTTCATTTGTTCCTCGTCAAATCTTAATTGCTTTGACAGCGCTTGGTGTTGTGTTGTCGTTGGTTGTTGCCAATGTCTTTGGAACGAATTTACAAGCATGGCACGTGACACCTGTTGAGTTCAGTGAATGGAGTAAAGCGAGTATTTTAGCGCTTGTAGCGACTGGTTTAGGTTTAGGTCTGTATTGGCAAACCAGTTTGTTGAATACACAACAACATAATGAAGCATCGAAAACAGCTTTACCGATCTGGATTGCACAAATTTTAGCCGTAATTGCATTTGGTTTCTTTGCAGTTTCAGCGCAAATTCCAGCATATACCTTATTATTTACAGCCATTGTTTCTGCTGCATTGTTGTTGCAACTGGCAAAAGAACAATTGGTACAGCGTCAAACTTCGATTGTGATTCAATTCGTCGTATTACTAGCAGCGTTGTTGGTTTGGGCAATTCCAAATATATTGACGATCTTTAATCCATTACTCATGTTATGGGGCTTAGTGATTTGTCTGATCTATGCAATCTTTGTGGGTTGGATCATGAAGATCAGTCATTTGCGTAAAGCCATGAATTTTAGTTCAGAAGCATTCTATAATATTTGGCGTATTGCAGTACGTATTGTTATTCCATTGGCTATTATCTTGGCAATCGTTGCCTATATTGGTCAATTGATTTAAAAATTAAAGGTGGGCGTGTGTCGAAAGTTTGGGTCGCATATGCTGCTGAAACGCAGCAATTTCACATTGAGTTACAATTTTGTGACGGTATGACGATTGCTGATGCGATTGCTCAAAGCGGTTTGGCTGCGCAAGTAGAATTACCTGAAAATTTTAGTTTTGGTATTTTTGGTGTGAAATGTAAAGATCAACAACAACTGCTAGCCGCAGGGGATCGTGTTGAAATATATAGAGCTTTAACCATTAACCCTAAAGATATTCGTCGTAATCGCGCCAAAGCGAATCCTGTAGGGCGTTATTGTCGTGGTAATCGTTACCAACAATTGCTATTCAAATAAGCAATTATTTCAATAATCGCTTTAAACAATTGAATGCATATAAAAAACCCCTCAATGAGGGGTTTCTTTTTATAGCAAAGTGTCTATAGTGGGGGCGCATTCAATATCGCTTCTTTAGAAGCTGGTAAGCCTGGTTGAGACTCTGGAATGGTTTCTAGGCCTTCGATTTGGGTGACTACACCTGCTTCATCGAAGTAAACCTTGAGATGTTGACCATGTGCTGCGGGAATCTTGGCTTTTTTTGCATAAGTTCCTGGGATATAGTTGTAAATGTAGTCCCATCGTCCTGGATTCATTGGATCTGTGACTGTTGGGCTACCAAGCAAGAAACGGACTTGTTGGTAGTTCATACCGACTTGAATTTTTGAAGCTTGAGCTTGGGTTAAGGGTGTTCCTTGAGGAATATCAACTTTGTATACTCCAAATACTGAACAGCCACCAAGTAAAGAAGCGACGAATAACGTCAGCATGATTTTTTGCATTTTGCTACACTATCCCAAATTAATTATGATGCAATTGATCCACGGATAGATCATACTGCATCTCAACTCTGTTGCATATTCCAACTTAAAATTTGTTGAGAGACCTTTTTATATGCCTATTTCAAATCAAGATTTACGAAAAGCTGGACTTAAAGTTACCCTACCACGAATCAAGATTTTGGAATTATTAGAAAATTCAAGACAACACCACTTGAGCGCGGAAGACATTTATAAAACATTACTTGAGCAAGGTGAAGATGTCGGTTTGGCTACCGTATATCGTGTGTTAACACAATTCGAAGCTGCGGGTATTATTCAGCGTCATCATTTTGAAAACAATCACTCTGTTTTTGAAATTATGCAAGAAGATCATCATGATCATATTGTTTGTCAAAACTGTAATAAAGTTGTTGAATTTACTAATGATATTATCGAACATGAACAGCATGAAGTTGCAGATAAACATGGTTTCAAATTGACTGGACATTCGTTGAATCTATACGGTTATTGTGATGCACCTGAATGTCAGGAAGCGTATCGTAAGCGCTAAAAATCACATAAATACAACAAATTAAAAAAGGGAGCTGAATGAATTCAGCTCCCTTTTTTATGACGTATTCGGCAATTATGAAATCTATTGACCGTCGAAAGTTAATTTAGTATTTGCATTGAGCAGTTGCGCGCCACCTTCTTCATCCAGTTTGATTTGTAGACGTAAATCATTTGGTGAATCTGCATGTTTTAGTGCATCTTTATAGGTGATTTGCCCTGCTTTATATAAGTCAAACAAGGCTTGGTCAAAGGTTTGCATCCCTAACTCACGTGAGCGTTTCATCAAATCTTTAATTTCGTGAATGTCACCTTTACGGATCAAATCAGAAATTAAAGGGGAGTTGATTAGAATTTCAATCGCAGCACGACGAGAATTACCATCTGGTGTTGGAATCAACTGTTGCGCGATCATCGCTTTTAAATTCAGCGACAAGTCCATGAACAATTGGCTATGACGGTCAGATTCAAAGAAGTGAATAATACGATCAATGGCTTGGTTGGCGTTGTTGGCATGCAGTGTCGCAAAAACCAAGTGACCCGTTTCCGCAAAGGCAATCGCGTAATCCATGGTTTCACGAGATCGAATCTCACCAATCAAAATTACATCAGGGGCTTGACGTAATGTATTTTTCAATGCAATTTCAAATGAATCGGTATCAATACCGACTTCACGTTGAGTAATGATACAACCCGCATGTTCATGAACAAATTCAATTGGGTCTTCAATGGTAATGATATGACCTTTGGAATTGTGATTACGGTAACCAATAATGGATGCTAAAGAGGTTGATTTACCTGTACCCGTCGCACCTACAAAGATAATAATACCACGTTTGGTCATGGCTAAATCTTTCAGGATTGGTGGAAGTTTTAATTCTTCCATCGTTGGAATTTTGGTTTCAATACGACGTAAAACCATGCCTGGCAGATCACGTTGCTGAAATGCACTGACACGAAAACGTGCTGTCTTGTCTTTATTGGTAATTGCGAAGTTACACTCACGTGTTTCGGCAAATTCTTTGCGTTGCTTCTCACTCATAATTGAGTTGAGCAATTGCATGATGATGTCGCCATTCAACTTGGTTTTTACGACAGGTACGATTTGACCATTAATTTTCATTGATGGTTCAACATCAGCCGTAATAAATAAATCGGATGCTTTTTGCTCAGTCATCATATTGAGCAAGTCATTAAAGTCCATCTTTAATTCCTAATTATCCATTTTTATAAGAATGATTCTGGTTGTTTTGCAGAATTTCGTGCAACTTGAGGGCTAATTACACCTTTAGATACCAGTGTTTTTAAACTTTGGTCCAATGTCGTCATACCATAGTTTGCACCCGTTTGAATCGCAGAGTACATTTGAGCAACTTTGTTTTCACGGATTAAGTTACGGATTGCAGGAATACCGATCATGATTTCATGCGCGGCAACTCGTCCACCACCTGTTTTTTTCAGTAGACATTGAGAAATAACAGCTTGTAAGGATTCAGATAACATGGCACGAACCATGTCTTTTTCTTCAGCAGGGAATACGTCGATCACACGGTCAATGGTTTTTGCCGCAGACGTGGTGTGTAGCGTACCAAATACCAAGTGACCTGTTTCCGCAGCTGTGAGTGCCAAACGAATCGTTTCAAGGTCACGCATTTCCCCGACGAGGATGATGTCTGGGTCTTCACGAAGCGCCGAACGCAGTGCTTCATTAAAGCCATGGGTATCACGATGTACTTCACGCTGGTTGATCAAACATTTCTTCGATTGATGCACAAATTCAATAGGATCTTCGACTGTGAGGATGTGGTCATAACGATTGTCATTAATGAAATCAACCATTGCTGCTAAGGTTGTTGACTTACCCGAACCTGTAGGCCCTGTGACGAGAATTAAACCACGAGGTAATTCACAAAGATCTTTAAAGATTTGTCCTAGGCCCAAATCTTCCATCGTTAAAACTTTAGAAGGAATGGTACGGAATACAGCACCTGCACCACGGTTTTGGTTAAATGCGTTGACACGGAAACGGGCAACACCAGGGACTTCAAATGAAAAGTCAGTTTCTAATTGTTCTTCAAAATCACGACGCTGTTTATCATTCATGATGTCATAAACAAGGCGGTGAACATCTTTATGTTCTAAAGCTGGTAAATTGATACGGCGAACTTCACCATCCACACGAATCATCGGTGGCATACCAGCTGAAAGGTGTAAGTCTGATGCCCCGTTTTTGACAGAAAATGCCAATAATTCTGTAATATCCATAATGTCCCCGAATTTAAAGCTATTCACTTAATTATTTTGTAGAATAATAGTGCTTTTCACTCAGCATAACCAACAATTTCATCGCTTGGAAGCTGAATTTTTTTGGAAATGAGAATCCTATCAATGAATGATCTAAATCAAGCTCGAAATCATGTGTTAGAACAAATTCAGCAAGCCTGTTTGACAGCAAATCGAGATGTGAGTCAGGTGCAATTATTGGCAGTTTCAAAAACGCACCCCAGTGAAATGTTAAAAGCAATGTATGCAACAGGACAGCGCGCATTTGGGGAAAATTATTTGCAAGAAGCTTTGGATAAAATTGAAGCTTTAAGTGATTTAGAGATTGAGTGGCATTTTATTGGTCATGTACAACGCAATAAGACCAAACATTTAGCTGAAAAATTTGCTTGGGTACATGGGGTGGATCGTTTGATTATTGCTGAGCGTTTATCCAACCAACGTGAAGCAACACAACAGCCCTTAAATATATGTTTGCAAGTCAATATTGATGCTCAAGACACCAAGGATGGTTGTCAGCCTGAAGAGGTTGCGGATTTAGTCGCTCAAATCAGTCAACTACCACATTTAAAATTACGTGGTTTGATGGTGATTCCTGCGCCAAACAATCCACAAGCTTTTTTAGATGCAAAAACTTTATTTGAAAATGTGAAAGCACAACATGCACATCCTGAAGATTGGGATACGTTGAGTATGGGAATGTCAGGCGATATGAGTGAGGCGATTGCTGCGGGTTCAACCATGGTTCGAGTGGGAACAGCATTATTTGGTTCGAGAGACTATTCAAAGTCGGTGTAGGTCAAAGTCAGTTTAGGGTTTTATTGTCATGATGTTTTGCCTCCTTTTAGAGGAGGCTTATTATGAAAGTGATTGTGGATAGCATTTGAGCATTTCTAATTAGTAGTCCCCCTCATCCTCTTGCGGAGTTACCTCCTCATCCCTGAGCCATATATGGCGCAAGAGAAGGAATTCTCGATACACCTCTGGGTTTAATATTCGAACATTTCATGACTTACGTAAGAGGTCTACGCATTTAGCAGATCAAACATCCCATTTTTATATCATCCCTAATAACAGCAATTGCAAACTTGAGAACCCATGAGGTCATATTTGCCTTAATTATTCGACTTTGCCACTAAAGTTCAGTACAAAAATAATTCTAAACAATTAGCTTAACGCGAAAGTATTTAAAAATTTCAGGGAAGTTTATGTCTGCATATTATCAATTGATTGATCGTCAAATCGATGCCCAAGGTGTAGTGACCGCTCATTATGTGTCAACCATGAATGCCCAAGGTGCATGGAATCCCAATGAACAACATATGGCACCTGCAACAGGAATTATTTGTGCAGAACTAGAACAATATGCACCACGTCAGCATATGCGCATCGGGCGAATTAGCCTCGATATTTATGGTTTGATTGCATTGGGTGAAATTGAAATCACGACTAAAACCATTCGTGCAGGTAAAACCATTGAATTGATTGAATCGACGATGAAAGGGCAAGGTAAAACCTTAGTCGTTGCGCATACTTGGCGTATGATGACCTCCGATACCTCTTCAATTGCAGGGCTTGAAGATTTAGCCGTTGAAAGCCCTGAAAATATGCCAGTATTCGATGGGATTCATCAGTGGCGTGGTCAATATACCAAGACTGTAGAAGCACGCTCAAATCAGCAAAGAAATGGCAAAGG
This sequence comes from Acinetobacter sp. WCHAc060033, assembly GCF_004209125.1. Taxonomy (NCBI): domain Bacteria; kingdom Pseudomonadati; phylum Pseudomonadota; class Gammaproteobacteria; order Moraxellales; family Moraxellaceae; genus Acinetobacter; species Acinetobacter sp. WCHAc060033. Next base: position 7,056 of record NZ_SGSW01000031.1, read on the forward strand.
ATTGGTGTGGTTAAGTACTGATGTCGATATGGTTGAGGGGCAATCAACCTCACCGTTTGTACAATTGGTCTGTATGTCAGATATGGCGAATGGGATTGTGCCTAGACAAAATCGTCCATTTGATTGGGGTTTTCCAAATTTAGATTTACAAATTCATTTGTATCGCATGCCACAAGGTAAATGGTTGGGCATTGAAGCAGTTCAGCAATATGGTGCGGATGGGATTGGTTTATCTAGTTCGATTTTGCATGATACACAAGGATCTTTTGGACGTAGTGAGCAGATATTAACTTTGCGCCCGATGCAAGAGTAGAAAGCGTTATTTGCATTTTCAAAGGCTTATTTTAAATGATTGGAATAGGTCTTTGACAAATAAGCCATTTTAGAGAGTGTATGTTGAAGTGAATTTTTAAAGCGAAAGCGGTTTAACAATTTTCAACGTATCAAAACAATCAATTTATTTATACTGATTTCAATATAATTCTAAAAAAGGGAACGAAACATGTATAAATCGAAAATTTTACTGTGGCTATTTTTGACCTGCTTAATCAGCGCGTGTAGTACAACAAAAATTGCCACCTCAGAGACTGCTTCTGAAGCAGAATATGCACCTGCACCACAAGCAGAAACTTCTGCAAAACCTGCTCCATCATCCACTCATGCAAAAGCTAAAGCCAATGCTAGAGCTGCATCTACGCAAAATAATGTGCATTCAGATGAACGCTTAGGAACAAAGTGGGGTGATGACCTAAGTTCGTATGTAACACAAGTTGATTTGAAGCGTTTAAGTAGTAGCCCCATTGATGAAACTCAAATTCGCTATGCCAGTAAGCAGTTTTCAGGTCGTGGTATCAATAGCATTTCTTTAGCTTCTGGGAAAATTAGCTTTTCAGTTGTTGATGATCGTGGGCGAATTTTACCGTTATATCGTGATGGTCAAAATTATTATTTATCAGCAAATGATGGGCAAAGCTATCAACTTCGCTATTCAAATACCAGTAATCAGACTTTTGAAATTGTGGCGAGTGTTGATGGTTTAGATGTACTCGATGGTAGCCGTGCATCTCGTTCAAAGAGTGGTTATGTTTTGCGCCCTTATAGCTCATTTGCAATTGAAGGTTTTAGAAAAAGTAACTCATCCGTTGCATCATTTACGTTCAGTAAACCTCAGAACTCCTATGCAGCAAATTCCGCGAGTGGTTCAATTCAAAATACAGGTGTAATTGGTACCGTGGTTTATGAACTTAAAGCCCCTAAGTATTACCCACCCAAAAAAACAAATGATGGATATGCACCTGCACCGAATGCATTTCCAGCAGATTAGATGATCTATCTAAAAATGAGGCGAAAGATGCCTCATTATAAATTTTATTGAGATGTTATAATATTACAAAATTATAACCATTTGATGATCGTGAATCTAAAATCATCTTGATATGATGGCTGTGATAATAGTCTAAGTTACCCAAAATTTCTGATCATATAATGCGGTAAATAAAAGCATTAAAACGATTGGAAGCTTATTTACAACTTTAAAATAGGTAACATAATGAAAAAAATAAATATTCTGTTATGCCTTTTGTTCTGTATTTTTCTTGCTGCTTGTTCGAAAAAAGCGGAAGAAAGTTCTGCAAATAGTAATACTCAAACGACCAGTGCAGATGCTGTTACTGAAGCTGCCAATAATGATGTTGCAAGTGATGAAAAGCTTGGAACGAAATGGGGGGATGAAATTGACTCTCATGTGACTGAGGTCGATTTAAAGCGTAAGTCGAGTGACCCAATCGCTGAAAGTATCGTGCAATATGCAGATAAAAATTACCAAGGAAAATCAGTCAATTCAATTTCTTTAGCTGCAGGGAAAATTGAATTCTCCGTGATTGATGATCAGGGTAATAAGTTACCTATCTATCGTGTTGGACAAAGTTATTACCTAGAAGGTCGAGAAGGGCGTAGCTATCAACTTCAATATGAAAATAATACGGGCAAAACCTTTGAAGTGGTTGCCAGTGTCGATGGTGTGGATGTAATTAATGGCAGTGAAGCATCTCGTAGCAATGCAGGTTATATTCTACATGCTCATGATTCGTTGAAGATCGAAGGTTTTCGTAAAAGTGAGCGTGCGGTTGCATCATTTACATTCAGCAAGCCAGAAGAGTCTTATGCAGCAAATTCGGACAATGGTTCAATCCAAAATGCAGGTGTGATTGGTACTGCGATTTACGAACTTGAATCTCCTGAAGAAGAAGCAAAGCCTGTTAATAAATATGCACCACCACCAAATGCTTTTCCAGCAGATCGTTGATATTTAAGCCGTTGGTATACAGCTCTGATCTGTATACCAACGGTGAACATCATGAAAAAATCGCTTTGCTTGGGAATATTATTGGCTTCAGGCAGTTTAGCACAAGTAATAACAATACTTTGGCAACATCAATTAAAGGTCTAAATGACATAAAACAAAAAATGCATTGATAGGAAAAAGTATTATTTAAGTATGTTATAAATAAACTTAAATCAATTTTTGTTATTCATTTAAAATATTATCTAGATTTTTTATAAATAAATCTATCTCAAGATTGGTTAATTTTTCTTTAGCTATGTAATTAAACCCCTTATCTAAAAGTAAGTTTTTTTGACCTATTAGATAATCAGGTACTTTGTGGAATTGATTAATTATATGTTGCTGAAAATTATTGTGTTTATTTGATGAAAAAATTGAATTAGTTATTGATAAATCAATTATTAAATCAAATATTTCTATCCATGCGTGTCCATTCCATGAAAGTTTTAAATCAGTGTTATTTTTAAGCAGAGGGAGTATTGGCGTATGTTGAAATACCAGTGCCCCATTAATAGATAAGGAACCTACTATAAGTTTAGCCTCATAGGGTAAATGGTCATTGATTACAGCAGTTAATAAAGAACTTGAATATAAGCAACTATTACTTGGAAAATCAAATGATTGGTTTATTTGGTTAACTAAGTTGATAATTTCTAAAAGTTCACTTTGATTAAATTTCATTAACTCACCACTTCAATGGTACTCGCACCTGCACCCAGTGGACGCACCTGAATCTGTACAGGAATACGTTCATGCATGTCCTGAATATGTGAGATGAGCACGACTTTACGTCCTTGGTTTTGCAATTGATCGAGAGCATTCATGACCATGTGCAAAGACGAAGCATCCAATGTGCCAAAGCCTTCATCTATAAACAGCGATTCAATTTTCATCGAACCCGATGCCATATTGGCAATCGCAAGCGACAAGGCGAGGGCTGTCAGGAAAGATTCACCACCTGACAGCGAAGCTACGGAACGGGTTTCACCATCCATATCATGGTCAATAATGGCGAGGCTTAATGAGTTATCTAAACGTTTTAAGGTGTAGCGTTGCGATAACATCGCCAGTTGTTGATTGGCATGTTCAAGTAAAATATCGAGGTTAAACTGTTGAGCATAATCACGGAATTTTTTACCAGTCGAATCGCCCATTAAACCTGAAATTTTGCTCCAGCGATGTTCTTCTTGTTGCACTTCTTGAATCTGATCGGCAAATTGTTTTTGCTTTTGCACATTACTGTCATGCTTTGCCAGATCAATTTTGATTTGATCACGAATTTCAGACTGCGCTTTAAGTGCTTCAATATTTTCTGCAATTAATTGCTGTAATTGTGCAAAATCAATCTCAGGCTGTTGTAATGTATGCTCTGCCAATTGCGCTTGAATAGTTTTAAGTACAGAACTTGCTTCATGCAGTAAACGTTCGGTATTTTGCAAGTTCTGACGAATCTGCTGTTCCTGCGCAGGCGTGATTTGTGCCAGTTCAGCCAAATCATTACTCTGAAAATCAGCATGAACATTCAACCAATTTTGAATATCACGATTCACTTGATTCAGGCTGTTCAGGCTTTGTTGCTGTTGAGCTTGTAACTGTTCTACACGACTTTTTTGCTGATCGTATTGGCTACGTGATTGGTCAAACTGCTGTTTCAGTTGCTGATACTGTGTTTGTAAATTTTGGCGTTTAGCATCATGTTCAGCCAACCATTCATTCGGTTTAACATCACTTAAACCTGTCATTTCTAAGATCAGTTGATTGGCTTTTTCTGTATTTTGTAGTCCCTTAACTTTGATCGCATTGAAATTTTCAGTCATTTCAGCAATTTGCTTCGACGTATTTTCCAGATTGAGTTGTACTGTCTGAAGCTGCTGTGATGCATGATTGAGTTGTTGTTTCAACAGTTCAAATTGCTCATTCTGTAGTAAGCGATTTTTAAGTTGTGTATGCAATTGCTGTGCTTGTACAGTCGTCTGTTGTTGCCATTGTTCTTTTTCAGCACCAGATAAACACGTTACAAGATGTGAAACTTGTTGTTGTAGGTTATGTGCATTTTGCAGTAAATGTTCAGCTTGTTGGATATTCTGCATCAATTGTTGTTGCTGTTTAATATTCACAATCGACTGATTGGTCTGTGTTTCAAGTTGCTGTAAATCGAGCTGATTTTGCTGAATAAATTGTTGGATTTTTTGTGTAATTTCAGCAGGTGATAAACTTAAATCCAGTTGAATATTCGCTGTTTGAATCTGCTCATTTAAAGCAGTTACAATTTGCGAAGTTTTCTCAGAGTCGCTTTGAATTGCACTTTTTAACTGTTCATGCTCAGCAGAGAATTTACTTAAATGTTGCTGTGATTGTTGCCAATTTTTTAAAGTTTCCTGCTCTTTAACCAGTGCTTGCTGTTCCTGTTGTTGATGTAGATCAAATAAGGCTTTGGACACGGCAGAATCATCGACTTTATAAGGATGTGAAGTACTGCCACAGACTAAACATGGCTTGCCTTCAGTCAATTCTGCACGTAAATGTTCAACATTTTCAGTATGCAATAAACGTTGTTGTTGCAGTATTTCCTGCAATTTTAACCGTGTGTCTTTGGCGGATTGATAGTCCTGTTCCGCAATTAAGGTGCTTTTTTCAGTTTGCTGTAATTGCGCCGTGATCTTGCTAAATTTTTCATGGATCTGCAAAGATTCATTTTTTAAATCAAAGTATTGATTAAGTTTTTGCTGAATCACATCCAGTTGATTGCGTTGATTAATCTTGGACTCACGTTGTAGTCGTCCTTGCTCAACCCGTTGTTCGAGTTGTGCAATATTTCCAGACTGTGCAATGGCTTGTTGTAATTCAGTTTTTTGCACATTGAGCTGTTTTTCGGCTTGTGTTGAATTACCAAGTTGATTTTCAATATTCTGATATTGCTGAATAAATTGGACTAACTGCTGTAGATGAGCGGATAAGCCTTTATCTAAACTGATAAATTGTTGGGTAGATAACAGTTGTTCATTGACATGATCTTGCTGTTGTTGAATCTGCTGAATCTGTTTTTCAAGCTGTTGTTTTTGTTGTAAAAAAGGCTGTTGATCCTGTTCTAATTCAAATAATTTTTTCTTTACCTGATTAAATTCAGCTCCGATACGATCACGTTCAGTATTACAGTCACGTACTGCATTAATCTTATTTAGATTTTTATTTTCAAAATTTTGAATTTCTGCAAGTGCGGTTTCAGCATTTAAATATTGGTTTTTTTGAGCTTCAAACTGAGCTGATAACTCATTAAATATATTTTGCTGTTGCTGAATTTGTGGTGCAAGTTCCTGTTCAGCTTTGATCAGTTGCTGTTGCTGAAACACATAAGGACGAATTTCGGAGAATATTTCCAAACGTGTTAAACGCTCACGTTCAGGTGCTAAGTTTTGTTGCTCTTTCAGATAATGATCAACCGTTTGCTGTTTTAAAATAATCTCTTGATCAAACTTTTGCTTACGCTCAAACCATAGACGTTGCTTTTCAAGTTGTGATTTTTCAGCATCCAGTTTTTGATATTCAGCATTAACCATTTGAAACTGATTGGATAATTCAGTGACTTGTTCATCTGAAAGGATCTCTATATGTCCAAGCAGATTTTCCAGTTCTTTACGTTTTACTGCAACGGCTTTGGTACGTTCAAAAGCCAATTGACCAATCTTGGCAAAGATCGAAGAATTGGTTAAATATTCAAGTAATTCACCACGTTCATTATCACGAGCTTTTAAAAATGCGGTCACTTCAGATTGTGCCAAAAGTACCGCACGAGTGAACTGTTCAAAAGTAAGTTGCGTGATTTGATGAATACTCGCATCGACTGCTTTGGCTTTATCTGCAACAACAATACCATCAGTCAGGCATTTTAAATAACGCTGTACACTTTGCAGTTTTCCATCGGATTTTTCACGTGAACGTTTCAGTTCCCAACGTGCCAGATAATGTTTCTGATCTTGCGCCACAAAGGTGAGTTCAGCAAAACCATGCGCCGTACCACGACGTAAAACCGTCAGTGGTGAATTGGTCAACAGTTCTGATCCATCGACATCAGTGAGTTTGCCATCACTGTCTTTTAAACGTGGAATTTTATTAAACAGGGCAAGACACATCGCATCTAAAATGGTGGATTTCCCTGCACCAGTTTTCCCCACAATTGCGACTAAACCTGCTGAAGCCAAAGGTTCAGATTCAAAATCAATAAAATGCTCACCTGAAAGAGATGCCAGATTTTTAAGTCGAATGGATAAAATTTTCATGACAACTCCTTATGCTTTGTGTTCATCTTCAAGTGATTTTTCGGCTTCATGAACGAGGCTTAAAAAATCTTTCAGCACAGCATCATCATTGGCATAACCATTTTTTTCCCAGATCTGTTGAAACAGTTTTTCAGGTGTTGGTGGTTCTAAACTGACTTGAACTGCATCATCACCATTTTTTTCTGTGCTTAGATACTGTCGGGAAATACGCACCAGACGGTAGCGATTCGGTGGTAAAGCATCTTCAAACTGTTGTCTTAAATTAGGCTGTGGCGGAATATTGGTTGAATATTGAATATCAATATATGGACGATGATCAATATCGTCAATTTCACCTCTTGGTAAGGTTTTTAGCTTTTCAAAAATAATTGGTAAAGGATCTGAAAATTTATATAAATTTACTGTTCTTGGGATGGAAATTGCTTTGTAGTGAAAACGTGATTCATCATTTTTGGTTGGATCAATCGTAACTTCAACAATTTGATGTTTATAGTTAATTTCACTAAATGATAGCGGAATAGGTGAACCGCTATAACGAATATGCTCCTGACCAACTTTCTGTGGTTTGTGCAAATGCCCAAGTGCAACATAGTCAATCACATCATCAAAAAGTGCCGTCGAAAGTGCTTCTTCATTACCAATAATAATCGGGCGTTCTGAGTCAGATGTTTCACCGCCTTGCATGTGGGCATGTGACATCAAAATTAAAGCTTGATCATCGGTTTTACGCTGTTTGGCTGCTGAAATCAGTTGCTGATGGATATAGGCAATCGCATTTTGACTGTTAGTGGTGTGTTCATTTAACCCAGTAATTTCCGCAGGGCGTAAAAAGGGTAGGGCTAAACACCATGCGACTGTATTTTCATTTTCATCATGGATTGGGATCAGTAAACGGTCTAAATCAATTGAACCTTCAAGATTTTTATGGATTACACCGACTGTTTTAGCATGGTATTTTTCAAGTAATGGTTCAACCTGTTCGATACGATAACCTGAGTCATGGTTGCCTGCAATCATGAGGGTTTGCATGTGTGGTGCAAGATCGTGGGCATCTGCAAGGAATTGGTAAAGTTGCTTTTGTGCTGATGATGCAGGATTGATTACATCGAAAATATCGCCTGCAATGAGCAAAGCATGTGGTTGTTTTTCTTTGATTTGTTCGAGTAACCATACGAGGAATTGTTCATGTTCGTATTGACGGGAATGGTTATAGAAAAATTGTCCCAAATGCCAATCTGAAGTATGAAAAAAGCGTACAGTCATGTGAACTCAAGTCTTTGAAATGCCCTGTGTAATTTAGCATGTTTTCGAATATTCAGGATGGATGAATTTTTATAGGCGACACATTTGGTCGCCTAAGTTTTTAAAGATTGTTGTTTTATCCTGCACTTGGATCGACTTGTACCAATCCAAATGTATTGTTATCTGCATCTAAAAAATAACCTTGCCAGCATTTATTGGGAATGGCGAATTTTTCCATTGCAACTTGACCACCCAAAGCTAAGATTTTTTCAGCAGTTTGATCAAAATCAGCAACTTCAAATGAACAGGTAAATGCATTGGTTCCACAATGGGTTGGTGGAATTTTTGCAGGGCGTTCGAGTAAACCACCGTGAATATTCGCTGTTTCGATCTGATAATATTGAATCGGTAAACCTTCAACTTTAGTAAATGTCCAACCAAAGACTTTACTGTAAAATTTTACTTCTCGTTCAGGATTTGAGGATTGGATTTCGAAGTAGGTGAGGGCGGTTATTGTTATTATTCCTGTTTGATCTTTATTTAAAGATAAAGCAATTTTGTTGGTTTCAATGTATAAATACTGAAATTATAAAAATGATGTGCTTAATACGATGCCAATAAAGTTAACAATTGACGAAAATCCTGAAACTGTAAGCAAGATTGGTTTTTTTATTTGGGCAGCAGGTGATGATTTTGAGTTAATTGATAATGATCGAAATAGGATGTATTTCATACCAAGCGATGATTTTTCCTATGTAATTTCTATTTTTAGATCAGTGTATCCTGTTTTAAATCCTTACTCAGGAGAGATGGAACAGTATTTTGATGCGTGTTTTGATAATTATTTCGATCAAGAGAATATTCTACTTATCATTTCTAAAATTCAGACATTAAATGTTACAGACATTGAGGTTATGAACTTTTTAGCAAAAATTGTTCAATGTCTTAAAGAAAAAAATGTCTATGGGTACTTATGTTGTTGTTGAGGGAAACCAATAAATACGAGAAAGCTCAATGAGCTTCACTCCAGAACTACTTATTAAAGTTTTATAATTTCAAGATTTATTAAGTGAATTCCTCGGATACTCCAAAATTCTTGGAAAGTGAAAATCAAAACTATCCAAAGCATATTTATACAATTGAGCAGGGCGTTTCCCTGCAATTTTCGATTGATCGGTTTCTTCAACAGCACCCGCTTCAATCATACGGCGTCTAAACGATTTCTTCTCCAAACTTTGCCCTAAAATAATTTCATAAATCTGCTGTAACTCAGTCAGCGTAAACAATTCAGGCATCAAACTGACAGGCAAAGCGGTATAACGCGCCTTAGAACTTAAACGTTCTACTGCCATATCTAAAAGCTGTAAGTGGTCAAAAGCCAAATCGAGTTTTTTCGCATCAGTGATGGAAACCCATTCGCTGTATTCAGTCTGTTCAGTGGCGATGCGTTGAAATTCTTTAAAATCAATCAGCGCAAAATACAAAGAGGTTACCGCCCAACCACGTGGGTCACGGGTCGCATTGCCCACCGTGCACACTTGCTCCAAATGTGGTGACTTCAAACCTGTTTTTTCGACCAATTTACGATGTGCTGAAGCCATTAAATCTGTATCTTTAGATAAATCGACAAAACCGCCTGGTAGCGCCCATTTGTCTTTTTGTGGAAAATTGGAACGCTTGATCAGTAAAACTTGTAACTGACCTGCATCAACAGAAAAAATTGCCATATCGACTGTAAATAAAGGCGCATCAAATTCTTTTTTATTGTATTGATTTAAAAAGTCTTGTTCTGAAGAAAAGGTCACAGTCAGGCTCGCTTTATTTATAAAAAGAAAGGGTAAGTGGATTATTGCAGGCTATAGCATTTTCGCCAAGTAAAAAAACTGTTATAAAATAATTTAAGAACTAGTTAAAAATAAAAGAGTTTTATTAAGGTTTAATTATGAAAAAAATAGCTGTTTCTTCTCTACTTAGTATGTTTGTGTTAGCTGGGTGTGGTGGTAGTGATCATTCTGATTCGTCTAAAGTTGATAATGACTCTAGTTATCTGATTGTTAAGGGTAATGGTATCTCTGAAACAATGAAATTTGATGAATCAAAATTAGAGTACACAATCGTAGCCACAGGTAATCAACCTATTTCTTTAGGCTCTTTTAATGCTATTGGTGAAGTATATCCTGCATTTACGAATGTAGAATTTAATAAAGACAACAAAGTAAAACTTACAATGGCATATACTAAGGCAGGTATCAATCAAGCTAAATTAGTTATTTGTTTTCCTAATTTTAATTGTTCATCAAATAGCACATACTCGATTACAGACCTAAATCAAAAAAAGAAAATTCAAGTCACTTTAGTGGATGCACCAAATCAATTTTATATGGGAGATTCATCTCATCAAATTACAGATTTATCAGAATTAAAAAATGTAACAGTATCTGGAAAACTGAATTACTATTCAGAAAGCAATTGGCCAATTTTTCAAAGTAATCGGTTTCCTGCAATACCAATACAAGGAAAAATCATATTTGATAAAGATGAATACCAAATTCAACGTTATGAGGAGGTTGACTCAACTTATGAAAATCAAGTTCTACGGACAGAGCGGAGTCTAATATTAAAAAATGGCGATAAATCAATATTTCTGACTATTATTAAAACTTATAATACAACTTCAGAAAATGATATTGCTATCGTTATTTCGACGGATACTGATACATATCGAATTACTGATTTACCAAATGAAATATGGTCTACCTCAACTCAGGGATTGCAACTAAACTTAAATAGTTTGGAACTCAAAAATTCAAATGATCAGATGAAAATTTTAAGCTCAAATGCATTTGTACCATTTGATCAATCAAATTTAATTTTGAATAATATGAATAAACTATCTTTGATAAATTCAAATGTTCAAGCATATACGCGAAATGATCAGAAACTTTATGAACTAGGTTTTAAAGAACAAGGTAATCTTACTATTATTCAGGAATTTAAAGGTCATTTAAGTGCGACTTTAACTCAAGGTGAAACGACTTATCATTGTGGAGATCGAAATACAGCATGTACTGGTTTAACGGTAGATAATTCAAAGCAAAATTTTACATTTAATAATGTGAAAATTGGTTCAAATACAATCAATGGAACATATTATTTTGCTGGTGTATTTGAATAAGATTGATTGATGCATTCAGCTTTTTGTAGCAAAGCTGAATGCAATATTGTTGGGTTATAAATTTGAATTTAATCGTTCTCGAATCTCATCTAGACTACACTCCCGAATCAGGCGACCATTTTCAAATACCGTTTTTAACTCACCTTGTTGTTCTTGCTCAAGTGTTTGTTGATCAAACAATTCAAAACCATGTGCAGTCTTTTCAACACGTAACAAACCTTTGGCAGATTTTTTAATACCCGAATCTGTTGCAGGGTCTTTAAACAATTCACGAGCAACGCCATTCACCTGTCCCCAAGTCGCTTTAACTGCAAAACCAAAAGTGTCACGAGTCAGATAGTTATAGGTATAACTACCAATCCCAAAGACCAAATTATTCGATGCAAAACCTTTGGCTTCCAAGCCTTTTAAAATCCGTAAAGCTCGGTCTAAAGTAATCGAATCACCATAAATTAAGCCAACACGTTCATTTAAAACTTTATAGCCTTTGTCTGTAGTCGTACCGCCAAAGATTTCCCATAAACATTCCACAGCACCTTTAAACGCAGGGCTACCAACTTCAGCCTCAGGATCGCCACAAATGATTTTTACAGGATCTCCCGAATCAGGACGGAATACCAATTTCGCTAAACCCAAAGCATTCGGTTGGCGAGCAAGGATTTCAGCTTTGAGTTCAACTGTAAATTCAGTAATCACACGCCAAAAGTCCCATGTATCCGACACGATACTGACCACACCTGATGGATAAAGTTCCGTGATGAGTCGGCGGAAGGTATCAATTTCATTGTCCTCACTGCCCATACACATCACACTGTGTTCAGTTGCAGGAACGGACACGCCCACGATGCCATCAGCATTGTAATATTCTTCAGCATAATCAATCGCAGATACTGCATCCGTACCGATAAAACTTGTTAAGTGACCCACGCCATTTTGCGTTGCATCATAAATACCACTCATGCCACGGCTACTAAAATCATGTCCTTGCACAGGAACAAAATCGAGCGGTGCGCCTGTTTTTATTGCATATTCAGTCAATAAGCGTTTGTATTCAAAAGCAATCGTTGCAGTAGTACAGCTTTTCCAAAGTTCTGCACTCAGCACTGTTTCTAAATAATTGGTGAGCCAAAAGAACTCAGGCAACGTATTTACAATGGTCAATACAGGCACTTTCATATTGACTCGACTGCCTTCAGCTAAGGCTTTAATTTTAATTGGTAAATAGCCTAAGTCATATAAAGCCTCGATGTGATCGACAGGAATCGCACCTTCGCCCAACGCATTGTCCATACGGCGCTTATAGTTAGATACGACTTTGTTTTTATCCTGTTGGAAAAAGCCTTCATTCCATGTTTCTATTAAAAAATGTTTGATAAAACCTTGTAGCCCGAAAAAAACGATTTTGTCATCAAAATCAGGCAGCATATTGGCTAAACGTGATGAACGTGGCGTGAAATTGGCATAAACATATTCAGTACCAACAGGGTATTGGCGTCTGTGGTCTGCTTTATAAAAGTCGATTGCATTTAAAGGATTAATTTTTAAGCTCATTGTGATTCTCCGTATTTATTTGTTTCAGTCTTTATAAATCCACCCTTGCGGAGCGGATACTCCTCACCTTTGAAAAAGGAGGGAGTATTAGGCATGATTAAAGTTGATGACAGTTAATTTTTCATGTTCAGTTTGCTTGATGCTATTCGTAGTAAAAATCTGATCAACCAATCCTTCAAAAACCTGAAAGCCTTTACTGAAAATGCCGTGCGTGACATAGAGCACCACATGTTCGCAATTCAGTTTTTTCAATTCTTCTGCAATGCCTTTAAAGGTTGCACCACCATCACAAATATCATCGGTAATTACCGCAACTTTGCCTGTTAAATCCGTAGCATTGACATGTGAGTTCATGATTTTCCCTGTTTCAGGATTACGTTTTTTATCGCAATAAATAATCTCAATTTCACGCTGTCTTAAACCATTGATGACATTTGCAATGTGTTGGGTACGATTTTTTGCACCTGCATCAGGACAGATCAACACCGTATTTTCAGCCTTTAAAATTTCGGTTAATGCCTTGCTTTGTAAAATAATATCGCTCGATTGCACATTTTCGATATTTAGAAAATGGGTGTTTTCATGCAATAGTTTTTCAGTCACTACACTGTGTGCATCCCAAACCGTGATTGAACGGCGTTGCTGTGGGAACTGTTCAGCATTGAGATTCAGCAACTTGGTCATGATGTCTAAGGAAAAAGCCTGTCCTGTTGCACAGATGCGATCCTGACGTGCATAAGGGAAGTAGGGAATTTCCAAATCAATGCTTAAACCTTGATTAAGTAATACATTTTCAAGCAAAAGATAATCCATCAAATCCTGACTGTTGCTGATTTTGGCTTGAACATGCACGCAGTCTGTCAGTGTTTTTAAAATTTCTGCATCAACTTGTACATGGCGTTCACCGCCTGCAAACTGCATGCATTGCACAGGAATGATATTGTTATTTGTATCTTTGATTTGAATAGACATTTTCATATCTCTCTATAGTGGCTAACTGCCTACACATATATAGTGTCATAAAGACAATATATTTTCAAGATGAATTTACAAAAGATTACATGATGATCAAGTCATCACTATTTAATTGTTTGTTTGCGAATTTGATGATGCCGAAGGGCATAGTTTGTTATAAAAATTAAGAAAGTCTTTTCCTGCCTGTCCCGTCAGGTTTTTACTTTTCCAGACTAAGGTTGAGTTCTCATAATCTACTTTTCCTTCGCCGTTTTTTGCGAGAACAAGCCCTGATCGCATTGCTGTTTTTTTGTTTTGACAGTCAAGGTATGAGTGTCCTTTCATATAATTGGTGATTTCAAGGTTCTGATCTTTCTGTGTATAACCATAGATGATGAAGGCTTTTATAGAAGGGCTTAAATCATCTTCAGGTGTTTTTTTTATCCACATCTGCAAATGTTCATTATTGCTGAGCTTATCGCTTCCTTGAGAAATAATGCCTGTTGGATCTGCTATAGCTTTTTGTACTTCAGCTTGAAGTTGTAAGAAAGGTGAATTTATTTGCGCATGAGCGTTCAATGTGAAAAATCCAAGGAAAATCAGTATATTCTTATTCATATTTTATCAGTCTAATTTTTTTAAATGTTGATTCTTTTTTTAGCTTATTCAAGCAGACCTAGCATCTACCAAATCTGCTTCATATCAAGTTTTTCAGATTTAATCTAAAAAAACAGTGAAGTTTTCAGCAGGCTCACGTGGTGTGATAAATGTATTCACAATATGATCTGGATCTGCATAACCTAAAACAACAGCACATACCAACTCTTCATCATCTGGTGCATTTAATACATCTAAAACAATATCGTGGAAGTGATTCCATGCAGCTTGAGGGCAAGTATCTAAACCACGTGCTTTGGCAGCAACCATGACGTTTTGAATCATCATGGAAATGTCCATTTTAGAACCAATTCCCATGGCTTTATTGACTGTGAAATACAGCACGACAGGTGCATCAAACAATTGATAGTTCCGCAATTGTTGTGCTGCTATTTTTTCTTTTTCACCTTTTTGAATGCCAAGTAGCCCATAAAGCCCCCAACCATTTTCACGACGGCGGTCAATAAAAGGTGAAATCCAAGTTTCAGGATAATAAGGAAAAGTTTCTGTATATTTTTCTGCAAGTTCAGGTTGGGTAAACAATTCGATCTGTGCTGCACAGACACGATCAATCATCTCTTGGCGTTTTTTATCAGTGACCACATAAACTTTCCAAGGCTGTGTATTTGTACCTGAGGGAGCGCGACAAGCAACATTTAAAATATCTTTTATCGTCTGTGTATCGACAGCTTTATCCAAAAATGCACGTACTGAATGACGTCCTGTAATTGCCTGATCTACTGCTTGAACATGTTCTAAATTCATAAAAGTCCTTTATTGATGCGTTTTTTTATCGAAATAACTATATACGATAGTCTTAGAGTAGCAATATTCATTTTCAACTGAATTCCCTAAACCCTAGATTATATAATGATTATAGAAATACTAATCTAAAAAAAGAATTGATATTTGATTCTTATTCGATAAAACTGATTTTAATAATGATGTTAAGTTAAGCTAGATTACAACTGTGTAAGAATTATACACAAATTGTTACTTTTGGGTTTGAACTTAGTTTCAATGCTTTACATAATTTATAGCAAGCATAAAAGTGCAATGTTTTTTCAATGTAGTATGAATTTACTGCAAAAACAAAAAACGATTTTTTAGCAAAGTATTGGGGTTAAAAAGTCAAAATTGTACGGATGCACAACTTTTTAAAAGACGAGGAATATTTCATGGGTCTATTTACACAACGTAAGTCATTTATCATTAAGAGCTTAGCCCTGACAGTAACTGCGCTAATGGTAAATACTGCACAAGCAGCTGACAATTCAGAAATTCAACAACTTCGTAACGAAGTTCAAGAGCTCAAAGCACTTCTTCAACAACAGCAACAACAAGTTCGTCTTGTAGAGTCTAAAGTTGACACAGCTCCTGCAGCAGGTTTAGCAGGTTTAAAATCAAAATCTGGTGCAGACATTAACATTTACGGTTTTGTACGCGGTGATGCAAACTATATCATCAAAGGTGCTGATTCTGACTTTGGTGGTGTTCCATCGACGACTGAAACAGCAAAAGATAAGCTTCGTGCAACTGCAAAAACAACGCGTATCGGTTTGGATTTTAATACACCTGCAGGCGATGCGAAAGTCGGTGGTAAAGTTGAAGCAGATTTCATGGGGGGCGGAACGGATGCTCATGGTGGATTACGTATCCGTCATGCATATTTAACGTATAACAATTGGTTATTTGGTCAAACAACGTCTAACTTCCTTGCTAGTCATGCACCTGAAATGATTGACTTCTCAACCAACGTAGGTGGTGGCACAAACCGTCTTCCACAAGTACGTTATAACTATAAAGTAAGCCCAACAACTCAATTATCAGTTTCAGCTGAGCGCGGTGACGATACTACGACGAATGGTTCAATTAAATACAGCATTCCTGTTTTAACGGGTAAAGTAACTCAATCATATGCAGGTGGAAATGGTAATGCTTCTGCACGTGTCTTAGTTGAAAACTATAAAGATAATGGTGTAAGTAAGGACAAGACTGGTTGGGGAGTTGCAGCGGGTACAGATTTTAAAGTTTCTAATGAATTGAAATTGTTCGCTGACGCTTCATATGTTGTAGGTAACAGCAATGACTTGTATGGTAGTAATGCTGCCTATACTGTGGTTGGTAATAGTATCGAGCAAAACGAATTTACTGCTGTTCAAGTAGGTGGTACTTATAAAATTTTACCTAATCTACGCTCAACTTTAGCGTATGGTGCTTTATTTGCTGATGATAGTAATGACTTCGCTAAAGCGAACAAAGGCAACGCAGCTGCAAATGAAAAAGTTCAACAAGCTTGGTTAAACGTGATTTATTCACCAGCTAAACCAATTGATCTTGGTGTTGAATATGTGAATGGTAAACGTGAGAACTTTGCAGGTAAATCTTTCAAAGATAACCGTGTAGGTTTAATGGCGAAATATAATTTCTAATTTAGAAATATATTTATCCTAAAGAAAACCGAGGATTGATTCCTCGGTTTTTTATTTTTAAAACATCCATAAAATAAATTGAGATATTATAAAATGCGTAAAAGTTTAGACATTTGATAAAAAAAATGCATAATTGACGCACTTTTTTGCATACTGATACTATCGGGATGATAGATCACATGCTTTAGCCAGTTTTTAAAAGCAATCCGTTTTTCAAAACTGTATTTCTGATTGTTTGATGAAATGATCTTTTATCAAGAATAGGAGTAACAAGATGCCCATTTTTTGTCTAAATTTTTGCTACATTGTAACTCTATCTATTTCTAAGTTCATTTCTAAAAATCTTTGATTTTCAATATTGAAAGTCGACCTTTTTTTTATTTTTTGTTGTGTCTAACGAGTGGTTCAGTAACTATTAACTCTATGTGATTATAAAGTTTAGTAGGATAAAACAGGATGACTTAACAGCAAAAATATAACCAAAGAATGGATAATTACTATGGAATTTACTTTTAATGCCTTTTATACACTGATTGCCGCAGTCATTGTATTGCTATTAGGCCGCTTCCTTGTCAATAAAATCGATTTTCTGCGTAAGTATAATATCCCAGAACCGGTTGCGGGTGGTCTTGTTGCGGCAATTATTTCTCTCTTGGTACATAACTTGTGGGGCTATAGTATTAGCACTAGCAGCGAGTTACAAACCAGTTTCATGTTGGTGTTCTTTGCCTCAATCGGTTTAAGTGCCAATTTTGCTAAATTAAAAGAAGGTGGGATCGGCTTAGTCATCTTCTTGATCTGTGTCGCTTCATTTATCGTTGTTCAGAATTTTGTTGGGATGGGATTGGCAACAGTTTTGGGTTTAGATCCTCTAATTGGTTTAATTGCAGGTTCTATCACACTGACTGGTGGTCATGGTACAGCAGGGGCTTGGGGGGAAATTCTTGAGACGCAACACGGTATCCAAGGTGCATTAGCATTGGGTATGGCAAGTGCGACCTTTGGCTTAATTATCGGTGGTATCATCGGTGGACCATTGGCGAAGTTGTTGATTAACCGTTACCAACTTTCTGGCCCTAAAACAGAAAAAGATGCTGATCCAAATAGTCAGCATACAGATTCTGAATTAGGCGAATATGTTCCTTTCGAATATCCACAAAAAGTTCGTTTAATCACTGCTGATAATGCGATTACGACCTTGGGTCTATTTGCAGCATGTTTGGCTTTTGCTGAATTTATGACGGGTTATAGTAAAGGGCAATGGTTTGAACTCCCAACATTTGTGTGGGCGCTTGGCGGTGGTGTTATCCTTCGAAATATTTTAGAAGGCTTATTACGCGTTAAAATTTTTGATCGCGCGATTGATGTATTTGGTAATGCGGCACTATCACTTTATTTAGCGATGGCATTATTATCATTGAAACTTTGGCAGTTGGCTGATCTTGCAGGACCACTGGTCGTGATTCTTACAGCGCAAACACTGACAATGGCACTATATGCAGCATTTGTGACATTCCGAGTGATGGGTAAAAACTACGATGCAGCTGTATTGGCAGCAGGGCATTGTGGTTTTGGTATGGGTGCGACTCCTACTGCGGTTGCCAATATGCAAGCAATTACCAACATGTATGGACCTTCACATAAAGCATTTTTGATCGTTCCATTATGTGGTGCATTCTTCGTCGATTTGATCAACGCAACAGTTATTCAGTTGATTTTGAAATTCGTGGTTTAAGTTAGATAAAGTTATACATCAAGCCAGTGATCTCACTGGCTTTTTTATGCAATAAATATGGATAAATAATGAATCAATAAAATAGCAGGAACACTGATAAAGACTGATATTTTTAATTTTAAGCTAAGTAACATTAAAAAAGTATAAAGAATATTTTGGATGTTAATGAGTGATTTTTCAGCCATGGGAACAATGATTGATAAGATAAATCCTACGACCACAGCATTGATATAGGTCACCATATTTTGGATATAGATATTTTCCAATAACTTAGACCAATAAGGTAAAGCAGCAAAAATAAAGAAAAAGGAGGGGATAAAAATAGCGATAGTCGCAATGCCAATATTGAGTATTGTTGAATCTGTGAGTGGTAAAAATGCACCAAGATAACTCGTAAATGTAAATAAAGGTCCAGGCATAAACTGTGCAAGCATATAACCCAATTCAAAATTTTTATGGTTAATTAATCCTGTATTCACAAAGTCTTGCTGTAACATTGGCAGTACAACATGTCCCCCACCAAAGACCAGTGAACCTGTTTTATAAAAGTCAAAGCTTGATTGTAAAAGTATAGAACTTGTGAATAATTGCCCGAGCCACAAGGCAAAAAATAGTATGAGAAAAATGATTAACCAGATATAGCTGTTTGAGTAAGAAAATTCAAATAGTGAAGCATTCTGTTTTTGCTCAATTTGGGGATGAATTTTTTGATGGTGTGTGATGAATAATGAAAAGATACCCGTTGTGAAAATGAGTGCAAACTGAATCCATGTATTAGTAATTAGTATTAAAATGACAGTACTCAAACACATTAATGTAAATTGAAATTTGGTTTTACAGTAACTCTTAAACATTTGCCAAAAAGCAAAAATGATGATGGCTAAAAGAATAGATTGGAGGGTAGAAAACAACGCAGAATCGAAAAATTGAGCATGTTGTTGTACGATCACAGCACAGCAAGCCATTAAAAGTACTGAGGGAAGCGTAAAACCAATCCATGCAACAATTGCACCACTATAGCTTTGTTTTAAGAAACCAATCGCCATCCCCATTTGGCTACTACTTGGGCCTGGGAGGAGTTGGGTGAGTGCAAGTAACTGGGCATATTGTTGTTCATTTAGCCATTTTTTTTGCTCAACAAAAGTCTGTTTAAAAAATACTAAATGTGCAGCAGGACCACCAAAGCTGGTAAAGCCTAGTTTTAAAAAAATCCAAAATATTTCAAATAATCTAGGCATAAATAAAGCATTATTTTTCGACCATAACCTCTTTTAATGTATGTGAAAAAGATGACAGTTTAAATAAATACAACAGCAAATTTTCATAAATTATGTTTAGATAAATAGAGCATTGATTATTATTTCAATACGAGAGTATATGCTATTGTTCAATAAGATTTTAATTTCTATTTGTTGTACTTTGCCTTTAGTGGCTTGTAGTGTTACACCTGTTAAAAATGAACAGATGAAAATGTTGCAATCACAACAAGTTTCGGAAGCCACATCAAAGTTAGATAAGAGTTTTTATCATTTCAAACAAACAGTGAAGAAGAAACCAGTCATCGCCTTGGTCTTGGGCAGTGGTGGTGCACGTGGTTACGCTCATATTGGCGTAATTGAAGTATTGGAACAACATGGTGTTAAACCAGACTTTATTGTTGGAACCAGTGCGGGGAGTATTGTCGGTTCAATTTATGCAAGTGGTAAATCTGCGGAGCAGTTACGTCAAATTGCATTAGATATGAAAGTAGGCGATGTACGTGATTTTAAAATTGGGATGAAGGGATTTTTCGATGGTCAAAAAGTTGAAGATTATGTCAACAAACAGATCAATCAAACCCCTTTAGAGAAAATGAAAATCCCAATGTATGTGGTTGCAACAGAACTTAAAAATGGTGAAAAAACTATTTTTAACTATGGCAATACAGGGCAAGCTGTACGTGCTTCAGTTTCAATTCCAAGTATGTTTATCCCAACTAAAATTCAAGGAAAGGAATATGTGGATGGTGGTTTAGTGAGTCCAGTTCCTGTGGATATTGCTAAACAGTTGGGTGCAGATATTGTGATTGCAGTAGATATATTGGCGCAACCTGTTAATACAGAAACAACCAATGTTTGGGGCTTGTTTAACCAAAATATCAATATCATGCAGAATCGTTTAGCTGCTGAAGAACTTAAAAATGCGGATATTGTGATTCAACCTGATTTACGTGAAAAAGCACATATTTTTGATGTCAAAGGACGTCTAGATACCATGCAAGCAGGTATTGATGCCGCAAATCAGAGGCTGCATGATTTAGATGTTGTAATTGCGACTAAGTTAAAATCTGAACAAAATCAGGAGCATTTGCAAGTCCAAAATTAACGTTCTTACTTTTAATTTCCTTAGGTTGAGCGTAATTATTGATCAGGTTTTTTTTGGAGTATAAAATTTCATTCTGTGGATAAATTCTGTTTTTTCAAATTTTTAAATTTACCAATGAGTTTAAATTTATTATAATTTTACCCTATTAAGTGCGATAAAATGATTAAAGAAGTTGATCATTAAAATCGCATAATGAGATAAAAGATGAATAAATTTATTGTTGGTGACAAAGTTAAAATTGCAACTCAGCCTGAAGTGGTTTTCGAGATTTCTAAAGTAAATCATGATCATTCCTATGAAATCCAATATCATTTGTCTGATCAACAAGTACTTCAATATGACAATATTGCAGCTGAAATGCTTCAAAAAGTAGAGAATAGTCAATAAAACACTAGAATATATTTCAAATAAATGATCATGTTTACAATCATAAATTGAGATAATGAGCAATTGCCGAATTAAGCATGTTTTTTAATTCAAAAGATATATAATAATAGGCATATATCTCCTGCCTAAAATAGAGTCTAGCATACGATGTCTCCATTAGATCAAATGATCCCAGCTACAGATGACCAAACAGAATTAACCATGTCCGTACTCATGACACCAGATATGGCAAACTTTTCAGGTAATGTACATGGTGGAACCATCCTCAAGCTTCTTGACCAAGTCGCTTATGCATGTGCAAGTCGCTACTCTGGTAGTTATGTCGTCACACTTTCAGTAGATAAAGTGAATTTTAAAGAGCCAATTCATGTCGGTGAAATGGTGAGTTTCCTTGCAAGTGTCAACCATGTTGGTCGTACTTCTATGGAAATTGGGATTCGTGTAGAAGCGCAAAATATTCGTAAACGTACAGTGCGTCATACCAATAGTTGTTATTTCACGATGGTTGCGGTTGATGAAAATGGTAAACCGCAACAAGTACCACCTTTGAACTTGGATAATGATTGGAAACGTTGTCGTTATGAAGCGGCAGAACACCGTAAAGTGGCACGTTTACAAGAAAATCATCATCCATCATGCAGTATTTATAAAAAGACATCGCATAGTTAATTCATTCTCGTAGTTGAAAATAAAAGACCTCCGATGTCAATAATGCTGATCAGTTAAGAAAAATTATTGGATAGATTCCTAAAATCTCCCCTAACCCCTCTTTGAAAAAGAGGGGAACTTCCTGTGACTAAAATGATTTTTTGTAATCTTGCGTAGCTAGGCTACTCATCTCTCCTTTGAAAAAGGAGGGATGGGGTGGATCCAAAAAACCTTAATTGAGTGGCATTATCCATTGTGGAGGTCTTTTATTTTTTAGATGGATTTATTGAACTTTATTGAGTACATGTCCATCGACAGTCATCGTCCATGCTCCTTCAGCAGTCTGCTGAGGAGCTTGTTCAACTTTAAACTCAGTTGCAAGTGGTCCAATTCCTGCACTAAAGTTGTTGCCTTTAAATTCAGTAATCGGTGCGGATACAGATGAGCTTGAATTGGGTTGTTTATTACTATATTCCACGCGACCTTCTGGTGTGATGATTAAATTCACGCGACCATCTTCACTTTGCCAAGTCCCTGAATAACTATGTTTATCTGTTGGTAAGGGTTTGCCACATGCCACCAAAAGTATGCTGAGTAAGCTGAGACCTATGAGTTTTTTAAGCATCTTGATTCCTTAGATTTTTAATAGATGTTTTATTTATAAAAAGAAGTTCAAAGAACGTGTTCAGTAGAGCATTTATTATATAAGTCTTCAATGTGAATATTTGTACATTGTGTATAAATCCAGAAATGCTGTATTCACGTCTTAATGATCGTTTTTAAGTATCATGATCAATAAAACAACTATTTATAAAAAGGCTAGAGATTTTTTAGAATAAAACGAAACGTATCGTATCGTTTGGTGCATGGATGATTGAAATAGAAAAAACTTCACGACGACAGCAGTGTATTCTCAATGCTGTTGTGGAAGCGCTTGAACAGCATGAATATAGTAGCTTGACCATAGAAGATATTGCGACACGAGCAGGTGTTGGAAAATCAACGATTTATCGTTGGTGGAAACATAAGTCTGATCTGGTATTTGATACTTTTAAAGCACAGACAGCCTCTGTATTTGAAATGGATTTTTCACAAAGTCTTGAATATAACTTAGAGCAGCAGTTGCTTAAATTATCTAAAGCTTTAAATCATCAAGTGGGGCGTGCTTTATTGGTGGTGATGGCTGAACATCGTGAAGCAGCAGGTGAGTTTTTTAAACAATATTTATTACCACGCCGTGAACAGACTCGAAAACTGATTGAATTAGCAGTACAACGTCAAGAAATTAAAGCAGATTATCCTTATGAATTGATGCTCGATACTTTATATGCACCCATTCATTATCAAATTATTTTCTTTAATCAAGTTCCAAATGCTGAATATATTCATCAGCTTGTCACCTTAATCTTAGCGCCTGCGCGTTGTGTAGATGAGGTGGTATAGATGGCAAATACAACTGCACCCCGTTTAAATCAAACCCCAGATCGTTTATGGAATCGTTCATTTATTCTTTGTGTTTTAAATAATTTGTTTTTATTTACCTATTATTTTGCATTTTTAACGATTCTGCCGATTTATATCATGAAGTCTTTAGGCGGTTCGGTTAAAGAAGCGGGTTTGGCATTAACCTTATTCTTGATTTCATCCATTGCGATTCGTCCATTTTCAGGCTTAATCATTGAAAAAATAGGGCATAAGCTCTCATTTCGTGGTTCTGAATTTTTATTTATGTTGTTTGCATTTACTTATTTATTTGCCGACAGCTTATGGATTTTGTTATTGGTACGCTTCATTCATGGTATTTGGTTTAGTGTACTAACCACAGTTGCCGTGCCTGTTGCTAATGAATTTATTCCTGAACAGCGTAAAGGTGAGGGCATGGGCTACTATGTGATGTCAACCAATTTGGCGGTAGTATTTGGTCCATTTATTGCCTTATCTGTTTTACAATATTCAGATTTTAAAATACTTTTTCAAGTTCTTACTGCGATTATTTGTATTGGATTTATCTTCTGCCTATTGATTCCAATGCAAAGTAAAAATGTATCTCAAAATATTGAGCATGAACAAAAAAACAAATTTTCAATTCATGATGTCATTGAATTTAAAGTGCTTCCCATTGGATTTGTTGCTTTGCTCACTGCTTTTAGCTATTCCAGCATTATGAGTTTTATTACGGCTTATGCAGAGTCGAAGCATCTTTTGCCTTACGTCAGTCTATTTTTCATCATTTTTGCTGTTTCAATGATTATTGTTAGACCTTGGGTTGGAAAGTTATTTGACCGTAAGGGTGCGAGTTCAGTGATTTATCCATCCTTTATTTGCTTTGCTATTGGTTTAGTGATTGTGAGTTTCATGTCCAACCCATGGATTCTATGGCTGTCTGCGATTTTTATCGGGATTGGTTATGGTTCGTTATTTCCATGCTTTCAAACTGTTGCGATTCAATCCGTACCTAAAGCGCGGATGGGGCATGCCATCGCAAGCTTTTTTACATTATTCGACTTTGGTATGGCGATCGGTTCTGTTCTTATGGGCTTATTGATTGCTGAGTTGGGCTATTCTTTTACTTATTTATTTTGCGCTGCAATCATCGTGGTCACTTTATTCATTTATAAAGCCAAAGTTGCACCACAGTTAACTTCAGTACAGTGAGGACTGCATTATGGAATTACGTCATTTAAGATATTTTGTTGCTGTTGCTGAAGAGTTAAATTTTACTAAAGCGGCACATCGAATGTGTACGGTACAACCATCGCTCAGTCAGCAAATTAAAGATTTGGAACATGAAGTTGGTGTGCAACTTTTGATTCGTACCAATCGTAAAGTTGAGTTGACCGAAGAGGGGAAAGCATTTTTAAAAGAGGCATTATTGAGTTTAGAACACGCTGAAAAAGCCATTTATGATGCACGTCAAATTGCCAATATCAATAAAGATCAGTTAAAAATTGGCTTTGTTCCTGTCGCAGAAATGAAAGTATTTCCGTATATCATGCCGAATATTCGGGCGCATTTTCCTGAGATTAAAATTGATTTTCATAGTTTAACGGATTCGGCGCAGTTTAGCGCTTTGCGTAAGAGTGAAATTGATATTGCATTTACTCGTTATCCTGATGAGTCGGGTGAGTTTGAAAATGTGCAGATTTTTCAGGAACCTCTGGCTTTAATTATTCCCAAGACTTCTACATTTGCAGATCAGCGTACAGTGAGTATTAAGGAATTTAATCATCAAGATTTTGTGATTAGTGATGAAGATGCTTCACCCCAATTGCATAAAATTATTCAGGATTTTTTCAAGCAGTCGAAGCTGAATGTCAATGTGGTTCAGAAGTCGACCAATATTCTTTTGAATGTCAATTTGGTGGGTATGGGTGTAGGTTGGAGTCTGGTTCCCGCTTATGTGATTCCTTTACTGGGCGATAAGATTGTGGTGAAAAATACCATTGAGCCTTTACCGATGATTGGATTGTATGCGAGCTATCGTAAAGATCAGAAAAATGAAGCAATTGCTTTGATTTTAAAAATTTTAAAAGAACAGTTTTATATGGAAATGTTTTGAGTCAATCAAAATGCTAGATGATAAAAAAGTCGGAATAACTTAAATTATTCCGACTCTATTTCCGTACTCAAATTTTAAGAACTGTTTTATGGTCTTAAAATAAAAATAGTTTTTGTGCATTTTCACCCAGAATCTGTTGCTGTTCTTTCAGATCAGGAACAATCTGCTGAAATGCATCCTCAACATTTGAATAAGACACCTTAGATTCATGTTGTGTATGTGGCCAATCACTGCCCCAAATTAACTTATGCATAAAGCCTTTTTCTTTGAGTAATTGAAAGGCTTGGGTTGCAATTGAGATACTTTTAGAGAAATCACCAAGACGATAAAACCCAGAAACTTTAATCCAGTGTTGATCAGGTTCTAACATGCTTAGAAGTTTTTGATAATCAGGGTCTGCGATACCTTTAATTGGGTCAATACGTCCAAAATGGTCAATCACCACATTGAGTTTATACGGACTTAGCACAGGTAAGATTTGCACCAAATAGGCGGGCGGTGCATGTAACTCAATTTGCCAGTTCATAAAAGATAAATGATTAAGCAAGCTCTGCCATGCAGAGGTAGAAAAATCTGGTAGTTCTTTACCAAATAGGTTTAAACGAACCCCTACAATGCCTTGCTGATTGAGTTTGACCAATTCATCAATGCAAAGGTCTGGCTCGACCATCGCAATGCCCTTGAGACGTTCAGGATATTGCGCAATAGCATTCAGCATTGCACGGTTATCTGTACCTAAAAAACTGGGTTGAACTAAAACGCCATGTGTTAAATGATGTTGATCCAAATGCGCAATATATTCGCCTACAGAAGCATCATAATCTGGTGTATAGCGTGCAGTGGCGATACAAGGATCATTTTTTGAAAATACATGGGCATGCGTATCAACAGCAAACATTTTTATCTCACATTACAAATTTAAGTATCAGTACTGCAATCAAAGCCGCGATTAAACCAATAGGAACAGCTCTAAATAACAGTTGATTAAAGAGTTGGTTTTTATCCACATCCGCAGGTGCTGATCCTAAAATTAGGCTTCCGCCAGACGAAAACGGGGAGATGGCGGAAGCTTGCGCACCAACAACGATGCAAAGGAAAAGGACCAAAGGGTTTAAGCCCGAAGCAAGTGCAATCGCAGGTACAATCGGGAAAAGCGTCGGCGTAACCACACCTAAAGTGCTTGAGAAAACAGACATGATGGCACTGATCAAACAAATCAGAATCGGGATGAGCCACACAGGAACATTATTTGCCAGCCAGTCAGACAGTTGCGTAATGACACCGAGTTTCACACCGAGTGCAATGAGCATGCCGACACCACAGATCATGATTAAAGTGTTCCAAGGCACCAATGCCATGACTTTTTTCTCATCGGCAAGTTTCATGAACAGACTGATCAGGGCAAAGATGATGGCAATAAAACCGATATCAATTTTTGAGTTTAAGAAGGCAATGGTCTGTTGATCTGGCATCAATAAATTTAAAATCGGGAAGATCAAAACAATCGCCATCATGCCAATAATTAGGGCGATAGACTTTTTCTGTTTATCATTAAATGCTTCAGGTGGCGTATCTTCAATGTGAATCGAATTACTATTTCGATTCCATAAAGTGTAGATGCCCAATACAACAATCGGAATAACCAGTGTCACTACAAAAATACCTGTGGCATAGCTGAAACTGGTTGCGCTATCAATGCCGACATTTTCCATCAAACTACGGAAAATAATGCCACTTTGCGAGGTCATAAAGTTTGCACCTGCAAGCGCACCGTAATTGACCGCCATACCGCCAATAATCATGCTCATATTGGTTTTACGGCATAACAATAGGGTGATCGGTGCCATAAAGGCTAAGACGGTATAGAAACCTGCACCTAAAGCCGCGATGATGGTTGAGGCAAAAAACACTGCCAAAGGCAATAACTGTGGGAATTTCCGACATTTATACAGGAGATGACTGGCAAGCTTTTCGAGTGCACCATTGGCAAGAGCAAAGTTATAAAACAAGGTCACAGAAAAAATAATAAAGAAAATTTTTACTGGCCAAAGTTCGATGATTTCAGATGGTTTGAGTCCCATACCAAAACAACCAATCAAATAGGCAAAAATGATCGTAAAAAATCCGATATTGATTTTCGTCACGTAACCTAAGCCAATAGATATGGCTAAAGCAGCAAGAATAAGCATCGTCATTTGTCATCTCTCCTTGACAGTATATGACTCACAAACATACAGACATATATATGTTTAGATGTTTGTATTAAAGTATGTTGTGTTATGATTGTCAAATCCTCATTTTGTAATAGTTATGCAAATGCTTGATGAAAATGCATTTAAAAATTTTAAATTGCCTCGCTACGAGCAAGTACGTTGGCAAATTCAAAAGCTTTTAGTTCAGTCTAAATGGACGATTGATGAACCTATTCCATCTGAACAAGAATTAGCCAGCATGTATAGCGTGTCTGTCGGAACAGTACGTAAAGCAGTTGAAGGCTTAGTTGAAGATGGTTTGTTGGTGAAATCGCAAGGGCGAGGAACATTTTTAAGACAGCCTAACTTTGCGACATCTCTGATGCGTTTTTTTCGTATGCGTAATCAATTCGGTGAAGATGTACAGCCAATCGGTGAAATTAAAAAATTAGAAGTTATTGAGGCAGTTCCTGCAATCAATCAAAAATTGCAACTGAGTGAAAACGATCCATTGATTTATATCGAGCGTGTGCGTTTAAATGAAAATGTGGTGGTTTTAAGTGAGAAAATTTGGCTGTCAGCACAGCTGTTTTCAGCACTCAAAGACATTGCTTTCAAGGATTTTGCGAATTTACTTTATCCATTTTACTATGAAAAATGTGGGCAATTTGTGTCTTCTGCAGTCGAACAACTTTCTTTTAAAAAGAATCTTCAAGATCCGTACTTAGCCAATCAATTGTCAGAAGCTTTAGTTCAAGTCTGTCGTGTTGCTAAAGACATTCAAGGGCATCCGATTGAATATCGTGAATCTTTGGGCTTTGCTGAAAATTTTAATTATGAGATTACGATTCACTAAATTTATGTTTTCTTAGTTGATTCATCATCAGGATACATCATGGTATGCTGATGATATTTTCATCATTTTGTTTCATTATTCCTGTACATAAAAACATCTGATTTACGCTATTCTTATTCCATAAAAACAGCATCAATCGGGTCAGAATAATGAAACTTTATACCAATGCGCACTCTCGCGGAAATACACTGCTACCTTTACTAAAAGAATTAGACATTGAAAATCAGGTTGAAATCATTCAGGTGGAATATAAAGATCTGCGTCAGCCTAAATATTTGGCTTTAAATCCGATGGGCAAAGTCCCTTTTTTAGTTGATGGTGATTCAGTAATTTCAGAAACACCTGCAATTTTTGCTTATTTAGCAGATAAATTTATCGAGAAAGGTTTTGCACCTGCATTGAACGATCCGAAACGTGGTGAATATTTGAAATGGTTATTCTTCTGTCATGGTCCGATGACTGAAATGATGGATTTTAAAAGTTTAAATGTTTCACCTGAATTGGCTGCTGAGAAAAAGGGCAGTCTAAGTTTTGGTACTGAAGCGTTGGTCTATGACTTTATAAAGGCAGGGCTGAGTAAAGCCAATCCCTATTTGTTAGGTGAAAAAATTTCTGCTGCGGATTTGTTTTTGGCGTATTGGTTGGTCTTTGCGATCACGTTTAAAATTGTGCCGTATTTAGACGAATTTAAACCATTCTTAAAACTAATTCAGCAACGTGATTCGGTTAAAGATGTGGTGTGGTTTGAGTCGATTTGATATAGAAAAGAGGCACTTGATTAGTTGAATTTTGAATTAAAAAGAATCCTTAAGTGTTTAAGGATTCTTAAATTTAATGAATTAAGATTTTTTAAATCAATCCATTACTTCGCATGTAACTTACTGAAAAGTTGCTGACTCACCGTATTCATGGTTTGTGGAATCGCCAATGCTGCTACGAAACGATCAGGGCGTAAAATCACCATCGCCTGATCTGTTTTACCGAACCATGAGCGGATTTCTGTACCTGTATCACCAATCGTGATTACACCATCATGGATTTTACGTTTTTCATTGCCTAACTGAACCGCAGGAAGTACCTGAATAAATTTCACACCCAAAGATTGCCATACTTTCATATTGGCGTCATTGATGCCCCATTTCGGATCGACACCCCAGGCGATCACAGCAAAGTCATTGCCAATTACTTCATCCAGTAAAACAGTTTGACCATTTTCAAGCTGGACCTGTGGTTGGATGAACATTTTACCGACTGGTGATTCTTTATTGTTGTCTTTAACCAAAGCCCCGTCGTTATATTTCGGCATCGGTTTAAAGCGCATTTCCAGTAAATACTGCTTGATCGGTTTGATGTAGTTCAGTGCATAAGCAATCCCATCACGAACAAAACCTTGCCATTTTTTCGGTGGTGCAAGGACATGACCGGCCATCACAGAAAGATCAATCATGGCTTTGGCATGGTCTTTACGTTCAACCTGGTAAGAATCCAGCAGATCAGGTGTCGCTTTACCCTGAACGACTAAAGCCACTTTCCACGCCAGGTTAAAGGCATCACGCATACCGCTGTTATAACCCTGACCTTGCCATACGGGCATGATGTGCGCTGCATCACCTGCGAGTAAAATACGATCTACACGGAATTTATCTGCGATACGGGCATTGTGGGTATAGACACGTTGACGGATGACTTCGATACCATCAGTGGTTGGTAAAACTTTAGATAAAAGTTTGGCAATATTTTCAGGTTTGCTCAGTTCTTCCTGTGTTTCACCAGGCATCACCATAAATTCAAAACGACGGATACCATGAGGCAGGGCAGCAGATACATAAGGGCGCACTGGATCACAACATAAATAAATATGCGGTGTTGCCAATGGGTCATTTTCAATATCAATCACGATCCACTGATTCGGGGCTGTTTTACCATCGAAACCGATATTTAAAGTACGACGGACGATTGAGTTCCCCCCATCACAGGCAATTAAGTACTGCGCATGGATAACTTCTTTATTGCCATCTTTATTCTGGATGTTCAGTGTTACGCCATTGGCGTCCTGAGTAAACTCGTCTAAATGACGTGAAAATAAAACCTGTGTATTTTCATACTGCTCTAAACCCTGTAATAACACATTATCCACTTGCGGTTGAATAAAGGCATTACGGCGTGAAAAACCGAATTCACGGGTTAAAGGTTGAATATCCGCAAAGCAACGACCTTTCGGGGTTAGAAAACGCATTGCGTGGTTTGGCGTGGTATGTGGCAGGACTTTGTCCACCAGACCGAGTGATTGAATGGTACGCAGGGATTCATCATCAATCCCAATCGCACGCGGGTAATCAATTAAACTGTCCAGTTGCTCGACCACAGTCACGTGTACGCCTTGTTTGCTTAAATAATTTGCAATTGTCAGACCTACAGGACCCGCACCTAAAATAGCCACTTGCGTGGTGTAATCAATCTTTGAACTCACAGCGATCATTCCATTCAAACCACAATATGTAGATATTAATGACTCAAATGAGGGTCTAAGCCTAGCTATGCCATAGTGGATAACTCGTTGTGAATTTGAGTGCTTAAAAAATGGAGTATTTAATAATGTTTTGTTTTTATTTGGTTTATTTTAAAATTAAGCATATTCATTTTTAATTCAATGATTCTTTTAAACTATCAATGAAAAGGAATTTATCTGATCGTTCTTCATTGAAAATTATACTTATATTTAAAACATTTCACTGTGATTGCTTTTGTATCTAAATGGCTTTGGAAGATAGACAGCTTGGATAAAAATTGAAAAGTTGATTTTAGATAGTATATGCAAAATAAAAAGACTAAATCGCAGCATGATTTAGTCTTTTTATCCAGATTATCTTTTCAAATAATCTGATGTGATCTCTGGAGAGATTTGTTTATCAATAAATAATTATTAATTATTGACCAGCTTGCGGTGCTGAAGTAGCAGGTGCTTCAGCAGCACTTTCAGTTGCAGGTTGAGCAGATGGTTGACCCGCAGCTTGAGTTTCTTCAGAAGCAGTTGGTTGTTCTTGAGTAGAAACAACAACTTGTTCTTCAGCTGCCGGTGCTGCTTTTTCTTTTGCAGCAAAAGTTGAGAAAGCTGTTAAAGCAAGGGTAGTTGCTAAAAGTGTTTTAACTAAATTCATTGTGGCATCCTTTGTTCATTAAATGACGATTTAATCGTCTTAAGCGTAAAAGTCTTGTGAGAGCGTCGAGTGTTAAATGCGTTGCAGTTCACAAGGAGTAAAACCATGCTAAGTGCAGAATAAAAATTGAGCAACCTTTACAACAAAGCGAAACAGTACGAGTTACGTGTTTAAAACAAAGCCGTATCTTATGTAATAATTTTGTGAATAAATCGCTTTTATGAAGCGCTTAAAATGTATGAAAATATGAAAATTTGATTAAAAGATAATCATATTTTTTACTTAGACTCAACATTGAATGTGAATGGTTTATGAATGTATTATTGGAGTTTTGAATTTTTTTAGATATTTTTATCTAAAAAATAGATTTTAAATCGTAACTTTCACACAGATTTTGAATCATAATAGACCGTGTTCTAATTTCTCATAACCCGTCATATTTCATAACATTGAGTTGATACTTTGAAGATTCTTGCGCAAAAAACAGTAAAGACCCATATCATTTCTGGCTTTTTAGGTGCAGGAAAGACCACCTTATTGCAACATTTACTACAACAGAAGCCTGAAGGGGAAATTTGGGCAATTTTGATGAATGAATTTGGGCAAATTGGGGTTGATCAACAATTATTACCGCAAGATTCGGGCTATGAAGTCAAAGAGCTATTGGGCGGTTGTTTGTGTTGTGCTGGGCAGTTGCCAATGCAAATTGCGTTATCACGCTTAATTCAAGAGAAACAACCTGATCGCTTATTCATTGAACCGACGGGTTTAGGACATCCCGCACAGCTTTTAGAACAGTTAACCGAACCGCATTGGCAGTCGCAAATTGATATGCGCGCATTAGTGACAGTTGTGGATGGCAGTCGTCTACATGATGAGGCATTTATTCAGCAAGATTTATTTCAAGACCAACTCAAAGCTGCGCAAATTGTGGTGGTTTCCCATGCTGATTCAATGAATGATGTAGATCAACAGAAGCTTCATCATTTTAAAACAGATTATCTAACGTCTATTCAAACATGGTTATTGGCAGAACAGGGCAATATTGAAATTTCACAAATCGACGTGCCACATCAAGGTATTCAAAGAAAAGTTGTACCTTTGATTCAAGTACAAAAACAGCTTCCTGCAGATGCAGAATTTCCAGTGATTAAGCAGTTGCCATATCACTATGTTGAAACTTCAAATGGTTATACGGTTGCAGGTTGGAAATTTTCCAAACGTTGGCAGTTTGATTTTTACGATTTACTCGATGTGTTGTGTGAGCAAAAAGATTGGTTACGAATAAAAGGGATTTTTAATACCAATCAAGGTTGGATGACATTCAATTTCAATCCAGAAGACTTGAACTATAAGTCAGGTGAGGAAAGTTTAGATAATCGCATTGAAATCATTATCCAAAATACAGCGGACTCAGATCATAGAGATTGGGAGAGTTTCGAAACTGCTTTGCTGAATTGTCGGATTGACCAAGCTGAAATAAATCAGTAATCCTGTTTAAAATCTTATAGACTGTGCGCCATATTTGAGAACTTATTTTTTGGAATTTTCATGGCACTTAAAGCAACGATTTATAAGGCAGATTTGAATATTGCCAATATGGATGTGCATCAGTATGGCGATTTTCAATTGACCATGGCATTGCACCCATCTGAAACCATTGAGCGTTTAATGGTTCGTGTTCTAGCTTTTGCACGTTTTGCTGATGAGCGTTTGGAATTTACCAAAGATTTGTTTGAAACTGATGAACCTGCATTGTGGGAAAAAGACTTAACTGGGCAATTGGTGAAATGGATTGAAGTCGGTTTGCCTGATGAAGATAAAGTGAAAAAAGCCGCAGCACGTTGTAGCGAAGTGGCAGTGATTGCTTATGGATCAGCAGTTGCAGAATGGTATAAGCGTAGTTCTAAACTCAAAACATTGAAAAACGTTCAGGTATGGCAACTGTCTGAAGCAACAACATTGGCAATTCAGGATTTGTGTGAACGTACGATGCAATTACAGCTCAATGTGATGGATGGTGAGTGGACATTGATTGGTGCCAATGCTCAAGCCGTGATTGAGTGGACGCAGTTACAGTAATTTTCGTAAAATTAAGCAAATAAGCATCTTGCAAAAATAATTTTCAGAATCATTCAGATTAATATTGAATGTTCCCTTATCTTTTTAGGCTGAGAAACAGCGTTTCATAAGAGGTAGGTGGTTTTATATTAGAAGCCCCTCATCCTCTTACGGAGGTTATCTCCTCATCCCTGAGCCATATATGGTGCAAGAGAAGGAACTCTCGATATATTTTTGAATAGGTTTTGAGTCTAAATCTGAATATTTTATGACTTATGTAAGAAGTCTTATATCAAGGTGTTGAACTAACATATCACGCGGAGCAAAGACATGACAGCTGAATTAGAAATTATTGATTTAAAAGTAGGTGAAGGTAAAGAGGCGGTAAAAGGTGCTTTGATTACCACGCATTATACAGGTTGGTTGGAAGATGGAACGAAGTTTGATTCTTCTATAGACCGTGGAAACTATTTTGAAACCGTGATTGGTACTGGTCGTGTGATTAAGGGTTGGGATCAAGGCATCATGGGAATGAAAGTTGGTGGAAAACGTAAATTAATCGTGCCATCACACCTTGCTTATGGTGAGCGTAAAATGGGTAAAATTATTCCTGCGCATTCAAATCTGATTTTTGAGATTGAATTATTTGATGTTAAAACACGTGATTGATAGCTATTCCAAAGTGTATTGTAAGACATAGCGACGAAAAGATAGAGGTCAGTTTGATCTCTATTTTTATAATCTTTTTTATTCACGCAGATTCAAAATTTAAGTCTCGCATGATCGTAAAAGTTGATCTGAATTGACTCCATTGTTTGTTCATAAAGCAGTGTTATAAGTGTAAAATTGCACTACTGTTTAATTTTTACTATTTTTGATAATAATGTGATAAAAAGCACACTGTAATGATTCTAAGACCATTAAATAATCAGCATGTAACAATCATCTACAATATTTTTGTTTTAAAAGTGTTTAAATAGTACAAATAAATAATTCTACTCAGAATTGTTTTTTAAGATTCGTTTCAGTTTTATTCTTTTAAATCATCGTTGTAAAAGCTCTGATTATTTTCGTCCAAAAAAGGATTTTAGCACCTCAATCATTGAGGTGCTACGGGCGTATTCAGATTTAGAACAATGATGATTGAGTATTTAAATATATGTTAAGCCGTTACTTTTCTCCTTCAGCGATGATGTGCATAACACTATTATTTTCTCCTTTTTATAATAGTGCGATGGCAGAAGTAGATCCAGTTACTACTGATAGTAGAGTAGTACAAGAACTTCCAAAGATTGATTTAAATACGCTGACGATCATTGGCTATCATGAAATTACTGAAAAGAAAGATGCAGTGATGCCAGCCTATGCAGTGACACCGAAGCAATTTGAATTGCATTTAGATTGGTTGCAAAAGAATGGCTATAACTTTGTTAATGTTGATCAAATTATCAAAGCCAATGAAGGTAAATCTAAGTTACCGACTAAACCAGTTTTATTGACTGTAGATGATGGTTATCAGTCTTTTTATAAATACGCTTATCCAATTTTAAAACAACGTAAAATTCCTGTGGTGCTCGCTGTAGTTGGTTCGTGGCTTGAACCAAAAGCCAATGCCATGGTGCAGTTTGGTGATGACAAACTGGATCGGAAAAAACTGCTGTCGTGGGATGAGCTAAAAACCATGCAGAAGAGTGGCATCGTTGAGATTGGTAGCCATAGTTACAACTTACATCGTGGTGTAACAGGCAATCCGCAAGGGAACTCTGAACCTGTCGCAGTGACACGTGAATATAATCCTAAAACTAAGACTTATGAAGATGACAAGGATTACGCAGATCGTATTTTTAACGATTTGAAAAAGAACAATAAGGTCTTGTCTGCACATGGTCTAAAAGCGCCACGTGTGATGGTGTGGCCTTATGGACGCTACAATATGGAAGCGGTTGCTTTGGCGAAAAAAGCAGGCATGCCGATGACCATTAGCCTAGATGATGGTCCAGACCATATTGAAAAATCTTTAGGTCATATGAACCGTATCTTGGTTGAAGGTGGAATGACGACAGACTCATTGGCGCAAGAAATTCAGAGCCGTCAAATGGGTTTTACTGACAATAATCGTCCGCAAAAAATCATGCATGTCGATTTGGACTATATCTATGATCCTGATGAAGCACAGCAAGAGAAAAACTTAGGGCGTTTGTTAGATCGTATCCGTGATATGCATGTCACAACAGTATTTTTACAAGCTTTTGCTGATCCAGATGCCAATGGTTCAGCCGATATGGTGTATTTCCCGAACCGTTATTTGCCAATGCGTGCTGACTTGTTTAACCGTGTGGCATGGCAAATCCAATCTCGGACACAAGTGGGGCGTTTATATGCATGGATGCCATTATTGGCATGGGAATTACCTGCGTCAAATCCTGCATCTAAAGATTTAGTAGTGACGCAACAAGCAAAAAATAGTGACCATTTAAATATGGGTTATCATCGTTTAAGTCCGTACTCACCTGAAGCGCGTAAAGTGATTGAAGGTTTATATGAAGATTTGGCAAAGTCGACAACATTTGATGGAATCTTATTCCATGATGATGCGACATTGTCAGATTATGAAGATGCAAGTCCAGATGCAATCAAAGCTTATGAACAAATTGGTTTGCCTGCTGATCTAGAGGAAATTCGTAATGATGATGCGAAACTTCAAAAATGGACGGATTTTAAAACCAAAACCATTGATAACTTTGCTATGGATTTGGCACAAAAAGCACGTTATTACCAACCATTCTTACTCACTGCACGTAATTTATATGCTCAAGTTGCCTTGTCCGCGTATTCTGAAAATTGGTATGCACAGTCGTTAGAACAATCTATTCAAAAATATGACTTTACTGCAATCATGGCAATGCCATATATGGAACAAGCGCCTGATGCAGACAAGTTTTATAAAGATTTAGTTAAACGTGTGAAGCAACAGCCGAATGGGATTAAAAAGACCATTTTTGAATTACAAGCGGTGAATTGGCGCAATAACCAAAAAATTCCGACTTCTGAAATGACACAAACGATTGCTTCGTTGTATCAGCAAGGCGTAATGCATGTGGGCTATTATCCAGATGATCCAATCGAGGAGCATCCTAACACGGCTGAAATGCGTAAAGTATTCGATTCTAAACCACAACGTATGGTTCCTTAGGGTGTTGTTATGAATGCAATTCAGCATCTGTGGCAGTCGATATTAAATTTTATTTTTTATTATCCATTGTTCATGTCGTTTTTGTGGATGATCGGTGCGGTTATTTTTCATTGGAAAGAGCGTAAAGATCCGCCTTATAAACAGCCTGCGCCTTTGAACGAATATCCGCTGGTTGCGGTACTTGTGCCTTGTTTTAATGAACAGGACAATGCGCATGAAACCATTAGTCATGCATTAAAATTAGATTATCCAAACTTTGAGGTCATTGCGATTAATGACGGCAGCTCTGACAATACCAAAGAAATTTTAAATGAATTGGCGTTGAAATATGACAAACTTCGTGTCGTTCATTTGGCGGAGAACCAAGGTAAAGCAATGGCTTTGCAAGCAGGTAGTTTGTTGACAGATGCTGAATATTTAATTGGGATTGATGGAGATGCTTTACTTGATCCGCATGCAGCACAATGGATGATTCGACATTTTATCGACCACCCTACAGTTGCCGCAGTGACAGGTAATCCACGTATTCGTACCCGATCAACACTACTTGGTCGAATTCAAGTCGGTGAGTTTTCTTCGATTGTGGGCATGATTAAACGAGCGCAAAGTACCTTTGGGCGTTTATTTACTGTTTCAGGTGTGATTACTGCATTCCGTAAAAGTGCGGTGCATGAGGTGGGCTATTGGTCACCGAATATGTTGACCGAAGACATTGATGTGACATGGAAATTACACCGAGCAGGGTGGGAAGTACGCTTTGAGCCGAATGCCTTGGTGTGGATTTTAATGCCTGAAACTTTTAATGGTTTGTGGAAACAGCGTTTGCGTTGGGCAATGGGTGGGGCACAGGTACTATTAAAGAATATAGATGTATTGCTAAAGCCAAAACTGAACTTTCTTTGGCCCCTTATCATTGAATTGATCCTGACCTTGGTTTGGTCATATTTAATGTTAATCATGGTGATTTTCTGGATTTTGCATTTAGTTTTACCTTTGCTTGGAACGCCTGCAATCAGCTCACCGTTGTTACCAATGGGAACGGGAATATTATTGGGCACGACTTGTCTATTGCAATTTGCAATCAGTAAATGGATGGACAGTCGCTATGAATCGACTTTAGTGAAAAACTACTATTGGATGATTTGGTATCCTTTCGTATTTTGGTTGATTACCGTCACAGCAAGTATTGTGGCATTTCCAAAAGTACTTAAGTTGGGAAGCAGTAAACGGGCGCGTTGGGTGAGTCCTGACCGTGGTATGCGCCAAGATGGCTGATGATTTGAATATGTCTGAGCAAAATCAGACCAAAGGCAAAAATATGAAAGCAGAATCTTTGATTATTGATTTGCGTAAGCAGTTGCCGTGGCATCGTCGTTATTTCTCTACGACAATGACAGCAATGTTGTGGGCATTTTGGTTATTGCTTTGGCGTCCAATCGTGATTTTGGTGGGTTATCTTTCTTTGGAAAAACCACAGTTGATCCATTATTTTTTCGAAGCTTTTGCCAAGGCTTTAGAAAATGGTTTAATTGCATTAATTGCTTGTGCGGTTTCTTTATGGTTATGGAGTAACTTTGTTCCTGCGAAAACTAAAAAGGAAATGGAACCTAAATCTACACAGGATTATGCCGACCATTTCAACTTAAATGTTGAGGCTTTAGTTCATTCACGTCAGCAGAAAATTTCAACTGTCCACCATGATGCGGATGGTCGTATCACTTATATCGACTAAGTATTGGTCGATCAAAGCCCCACCTGTTGGGACTTCGATGTACAAAGGGAATCCTTCATGTCCGCAAAAATAAATTCGGCAGAGAGCATTCGAGGTTTGGCTTGCTTAGCTGTCGTTTTTTCTCATCTCGCGATGAGTTTTTTTCCATACTTACATCATTTTGATCCAAATGAGGTGACTGATTTGGCATGGGTAAATGCAACGCATCATTCACCATTTGCATTTATTTATTCAGGTGATGCAGCCGTTTTTGTATTTTTTGTATTGAGTGGTTATGTACTTAGTTATGCGACATTAAATAAGCCTGAGCAATTCCATAAAAAAATCAAAATGATGATGGTGAAGCGTTATCCGCGTCTTATGATTCCTGCGTTAACTTCGTGTTTAATCATTTGGCTGGTCTTTAAATTTGTCCATATTAATAGTCATCATGTTGGAATGTGGCTTCAAGCGTTTACTGTGCAAGGTTTTAGTTTAAAGCAAGTCCTCTATGAGGGAACAATAGGCGCTTTTCTATTTTCAGAAAGTGATGTCAATTGGGTGCTATGGACCATGACGATTGAGTTAATGGGATCATTTGCATTATTTTTTCTATTGTATCTACTCCACTATAAAAAAATCGCGTTTTGGCTAGGCTCTATGATCATTCCTTGTCTTGCTTATTATTGGAGAGGGCAGGGATTTAGTTTCGGGATTTCGAGCTTTATTATCGGGATCTATATTTATCTTTATGCCAAAACCTTAACGAGTTATGTTGCTATCCCTATGTTAATGCTTGGTTTGTATTTTGCAGGGGCACACAATACTAGTGCCTCTTATCAGTGGTTGTATGCTTTTTGGGGAGAGCACACTTATGATTATTGCAACTTCTTGGCAGGAACCCTGATCGTTTATAGTGTGCTGATGAGCCCATTATTATCCAAATGCTTAGATCATCCGATACTGGTTTGGCTCGGGAAATTATCATTCTCCATTTATTTACTGCATTTATTAATGCTGTATTTGGTGTGTATCCCTCTATTTAATTTATTCTTTAATATGGGATGGAGTTATTCTGCTTCAGCGATTTTTTCAGGGTTGAGTGCGATTGGTGCAACGTTGATTGTGGCAAATTTTTATAGCCGTTATGTCGATGAATTTGCAATTAAAGCCAGTAATGCACTTGCCAATAAAGTGTTGAACTAAGCTTTTATTTGAAATTTCATATTTTGAAAATAACTTTTACAATTTTGCATTGAGTTTGTTGTTTTTTAAGCAATAAAAAATTGAAAAGTGTCGTAATTTGATAAAGTATAGCGGTTTTATTGGCATGGACCGCTTCAATGCATCTGATCAAATCAATAGCGCTTTCACTCATGGCGATGAGCTTTCAACTCGCGCATGCAACTCCATTAAATGCGCAACAAGCATTAACTGAAGCACCACCTTTGAGTTTGTTCGAGTCGTGGAATACACCTATTGAGCCATTCAAGATTTTCAATCATATCTACTATGTCGGTACTGAAAATTTATCTTCCGTGTTGTTTGACACAGGTGATGGTTTGGTTCTAATTGACAGTGGCATTGCTCAATCTGCACCACAAATTAAAGCCAATATAGAAAAGTTAGGTTTTAAAATTACAGATGTTAAGTATTTGCTGAATAGTCATGCACGTTTAGACCAAGCGGGTGGTTTTGCGCAATTAAAACAATGGAGTGGGGCAAAATTAATCGCGAGTGCTGCCAATGCTGAAATGCTTGCCAATGGCGCGACTTCGGATTTTGCTTTGGGAAATCAATTATTATTTCCAGTGGTAAAAGCGGACATTATTATTAAAGATGGTGAACAGCTTAAACTTGGTCGCCAAACTTTTACTGCGCATGCAACACCTGGGCATTTGCCTGGGGCGACGTCTTGGACCACTGATGTAAAATATCATTTTAAAAATTATAAAGTGATTTATGCAGATAGCTTATTTACAGGTGGCTATTACCTGTTAAATAATAAAAATTATCCAGATATTGTGTCAGATATGCAGCAAACTTTTAAAACTTTAGAAGCGATTCATGCAGATATTTTCCTTGCCAATAAGGCTGATCGTTTTAATATGAAACAGAAATTGGAAAAGTTGCAAGCAGGCGATAAACGGGCTTTTATTGACCCTACAGGCTTACAAAGTTATGTGGAAAAAGGCAAAGCTGACTTTGAAAAACAGTTGCAAGATCAACAGCAATTAGCTCAGTTAAAGTCTTTGCAATAATTCAATCACCATCCAATGGGTGTTCTATATGCAAGGTATAGTACATCCAACTATATTTCGATTGTAAAGTTAATAAATTGACAATGAAAAAAAATGTTACGTTTAAGCCAAATACTCGAATTTAGATAGTTATACAATTTAGAGTGTAAATTATTAAAAATATTCAAATTACAAAACCGTAAAGCTGTATATAGATTGCATTGCAATTGAAAAGTTTGAGATCATATTATGTTGAAAATTATTATTTTTATTCTCGTGATAGGCGTATTGTATGTCCTATGGCGTATGGTCGCAAAACATAAAATCAATGCAGCATTTGATCAACAACGACAAGATTTATCTCAAATTGTTCAACATGATGATGAATTACCAGAGAAAACTAAAATCATTAAACAGATGATTGATGAGGAACGTCAAAAAGCAGTGGTAGAGTCCGTTGATTCGTCACAGGATTCCGCAGGGTCAACGATTGAACATCAGATTACTGAAGTTGAAGTTAGCGATGAAGATCAGCGCTTATTTGACTCGGCAGCCGAAATGTTTTTTTCACAAGCTTTACGAGTGCGAGACTTCCTGCAAGCGGAAAAAATTCAACAAGAGCTGTTAAGTAAAATGCCAATGAATACAGAAAGCCAAGTGGGTGCTTTTGATTTTGGCGAATGGTCAGTGTTTTGGCATTATCATGATCAATCACTTGAATATTATGTGGGACGTTACGGTATTTTCTATGCCCATGTCGATTGTGAGGGGATAGAGCATAAAGCTGAGTTTAAAGACGTGATTTAAAAGATAAGGCTTAAAAGGTGTGACTTAAAAGAAATGGTCTGATTTTAAATGACTTAATTTTCGATAAGTGATTTCAATTCTTTTAATCGAAACTCAGTTGAATTGATTTGACAGTCTAGATGGGCAAAGCCAGAGGCTAATCCTAATGTACCATAAGTCAAACTACTCATAAGTTCATCACACTGGGCAATACGATAATTGAGCCAAGCTTTTTGTGATTTTTCTAATAATGCTTTATTTTTCTCATCATATTGATTATAGACTTGTTGGTAAAGTTTGTTCATTTTAGCTTTATCAGTTTTAAGTTGTTGTTCCATGCATTTATAAAGCGACATTTGATCTTGTTGATTGCATTGGGCAAAACTAATAGTAGGTATGAAGCTAAGGCTAAATATTAAAAGATTGAATTTCATTGATTATTTCCAAAGTGGATTATAATGATGAGCACTTTTATTGATCAAGAGTTTGTAAAATTCTAGATTTAATTTGATCTAAATAAAATAAGTCATTGTTTAAACGATACATTAAAATAGCACCTTCATAATCCGCAACACTGATTTTTGCTAGATTTTGCGCCGTATTTTCATTAAGTTTTTGCTTAAAAAGTTGATAAAAAGCGGTTTGCCAATCTTGGAAAATATCTCGAATTTTTTGAAGAATCTGTTCCGAAATTGAGCTGGCTTCGAGTGAGATGATGCCTACCAAACAGCCTTTAATTTCATAGCTAAAAAATTGTATTGCTTTGCGATGCATATTTTCAAATTGTGTGATGGGATCAACTTCATTGAAGTTATCCAGTGTGAATAACTGTTGATTTAAATATTGATGTGTATGTTCTAAGACTTTGAGTAATAAGGCTTCTTTGTTTGGCGCATAATAATAGAAGGATGCTTTACTTAACCCACAGGCTTTTGCCAACATCTCCATGCTCGTTCCTGCATATCCGTGCGCTTTAAATTGCAATGCGCAGATGTTGAGCATTTGTTCTGAGGAGAGTTTTTGTGGGCGCATAGATGTCCTTATGGCAAGCCGAATGGATTAAACATTCAAAATGTTAATCAGTGATTAAGGTGGTGAATGTATTGAGCATTTTATCCCAAATTTGTTCAGAATCTTTACGGAAATAACCCATATGACCAATTTGTTTTAAGCCAAACTCATCTGCTGAGATGTTGATAAAGTGCATTGGGGCATTTTTATAATGTTGCATAAATGCATAACGAGAACTTGGTAGCGCCCAATCATCATCCAAGGCTGCAACTGCATAAATCGGTGTTTTGACTTGTGCATATTGCTCATGCAATTCATGTTGTTCAGGATCTGCAAAGAAATAGGTTGGGTTTTTACACCATTTTCGCCACTGCTGATAAACCCCTTTAGGGAGATCAGCTCCCATATTGAGTTTGCTCCATGGTAAATAGCCTGTGACAGCAACCATTGGCGGAAAGACGATATTCCAAATAGCTTGGACTTTGATTTTTTCTTTAAAAGGCATATAACCGTGCCAACCTGCACCAGTACCAAAACAATACATCGCTGTGACTTTTTGATGGTTTGGGGTTAAACCCAAAGCCTGCCCACCGTAGGAATGTCCAACTAAAAATAGTGGTGCATATTCATCATAGAGGTAATCAATCGCACCTGCTAAATCAAGCTTTCCCCAATCCAGATAAGACATTTGAAAGCCTTTTAAATGTCGCGGAGCAGATTTTCCGATTCCACGATAGTCAAATGTTAAGACTTCATAACCCAGTTGTGTCGCATATTCAGAGAAACGACGATAAAACGCTTGCGGCACACCTGTTGCACTTGCAAGGACGATTTTAGCTGTACTTGGATGTGTTGGAGAATAGAGTGTTCCATTCAGTTCATATCCATCTAAAGCCTTAAAAGTAACAGACTGTGCATTGAAGCTATTTTCATTAGCAAAGTCTGTTTTACTTGAAGCGTCTGTTCCGGTTTGGTGTTTTACATTTTGCATCATCGTTTCTCTATAGATCTACATCGCTGACTATTTATGAATTTAAAATAATCAATTATTTGCCTTTAAACTGTGGTGCTCTGCGTTCAAGCATTGCCATTACACCTTCTTGTGCGTCTTGTGAGGCAAGTAATGGCGTGAGCAAACCTTGTAAATTGGCAAATGCTGCTTCAGGGCTTTGTAAAAAGGCTTGATGTGCAGATTTCAGCGCAGCTTGAACAGCAAGCGGTGCAGCCTGAGCGATACGTTCAGCCAATTCAAGTGCACGAATTAACTGATTATTTCCCTCTACAACTTCAGTTACCAGATTCATTTCATAGGCAGTTTGTGCATAGAATAAGTCGCCAGTCAGTACATACTTCATGGCTTTTGCCCAGCCTGCTGCTTGCACAAAACGAACGGTTGCACCACCGAAAGGTAAAATGCCACGTTGTACTTCGATTTGAGTGAATTGCGTATTTTCATTGGCAACCACGATGTCGGAATTCAACATCAACTCAATCCCTGCGGTATAGCAATAACCTTGTACTGCGGTGACAAGCGGTTTGGTTCTTTGGCGTCCAACCGTTCCCCAAGGATTGACAATATCATCTGAGAAATTGAAAACGCCATCTGCCAGTTTGGGTTGTAACTCAACCAAGTCTAAGCCAGCGGTAAAATGATCGCCATGGGCAAATACAACAGCGCAGCGTAGTTCAGGATTGTTTTCGTATTCTGTTAATGCCATTGATAGATCGTGAATCATGTGACTATCAAAAGCATTGCGTTTATTCGCACGGTCTAAGCCAATGAGGAAAATATGACCACGAATTTCACGACTAACTTTTCCTTGTATATCTGACATTTTTTGTTCTCACATTCATTTTGGGTTTAAATGATTCGGTGTTATTTAAGTTTTTAAACGATCGTTAGAAAACAGTCAATCTTTAATATGTGACTGTATCGTTTAAGTTGTATAGCACAGAAAAGCGTATGGTTAATTGGCAAACTGTATTGAGTTTTGAAAATGAGATGGCTATTCTTGTGAAAAATTTTTAAATTGAATAATCATGAAATATAAAAAAATGTTTTTGAGTTTTTCGTTATGTGGCAGTTTGTTGCTTGTGGCATGTCAAAAAAATGATCAAAAGGTGAGTGCGAGTGAAAATAATAATGTACAAAAATCTGAAAATAATCATGTTGAACATAAGCAGAGTGAACATGATTTAATGTTGCAGGCGATTCAG
The DNA here is from genome assembly GCF_004209125.1 of Acinetobacter sp. WCHAc060033. NCBI lineage: Bacteria > Pseudomonadati > Pseudomonadota > Gammaproteobacteria > Moraxellales > Moraxellaceae > Acinetobacter > Acinetobacter sp. WCHAc060033. The sequence continues at coordinate 51,806 of NZ_SGSW01000031.1, forward strand.
AAAAATAAACTTAAGTTAACTGAAGGTGCATGCAAAATCGAACCTCTTGGTGATGGTGATGGAATAATTGTTGGTGATCTGAATCATGATGGAAAAAATGATTTTCTTTATGGCTATATGAAGTTTTTTGATTGTGATTCTCAAGTTCCAGCATTTGAATATGCTGTTTTTTTAGCGAATAAGACTGAGCCATTTAAACTAAATCATGTTTTCAATGCAGGGATGTTTGATCATATAGATGTTGTTGAATTTGAAAAAATTGAAAACAATGTGATTTATGGTAGGGAAGAAAAATTAGATAAAAATGTTAAATATCGTTTTGAAAACGATAAATTGAATGAAATTGAAGATCCTAACGCAAAAATATTGATACAACTTGGAAAAGCTGTTAATGGAAATGATAGTCCTGTTGCTGGTGCATTAGATCGAATGAGCTATCTGCCTGAAGAGGTTGAATGCGGTGGCTTTTTTCCTGATGATCAAGCTGAGAAAAGTACGACGATAGACCATTATGATTTACGCATTGCAAACGATCAAATGGTGGTGATGGGGGTATTTGGTTTAACAGCAAAAGATCAAGTACAAGTGATGGGGAAAACAGTCACATCAGCGACGACTTTGAGCCAAGTAAAGCAACTTTTTAAAACAGGTTATAGCCTTGATGAAAGTAAGAACTCAACTGATACGATAGGTGCTGCAAGTGAGGATGCTGCTAAATTGAAATATGATGTAATGCTAAGTATAAATACTAAAGATATGGATGATGCTTATCTATTTTATTTTAAGAATAATCAATTGATTGCAGTGCAATATTTTATACCGTGTTGATGATTCAAAATTACGCTTAATATTATTTATAACTAACTAGAGTTGGAAAAGAAGAATAGAACTTTATACGTATTAGCTCAAAC
>NZ_SGSW01000032.1:0-51038 GCF_004209125.1 Acinetobacter sp. WCHAc060033
AGTGTATTTTTTGCTGCTACTTTGTTGTGAACTACTCACTTAGAATAACTAAGTTTCGTATTTCACGCCTAGTATCAGCTAAAAAATACACAAAGTCGCAAACATGGACGAACTGTCACCAGACCATAATAATACAGTCAAATGTGGTGTGCTGATCGTTCGTCGTATATTTTCAGTATTGGATTGAAGCATTTGAAAGTGCGGTTGAGTTTTAAGTGATATAGAACATCAATGGTATTCTACACTGCATAAATAGCTCAACTGATTCAGCGAAAATACTATCTTGGGGATTGGCTGGTATTTTGCTTGGAACAAGAAAAAGGAGCGTTGGCTCCTTTTTTACTTTTTATATAAGGGTAGGACGATATTGTAAAATTTGATCAAGAGATACCTAATAAATTTCATCTCGGACATAAATAATAAGCAAAAGCTTGAGTGGTGATTTTCGCTTTATCGCTCAACTTTATTTGTATTCAAGAGAAATACATGGAACGATCAATTTCCATGCAGATTTTGCTATATCTTCAGCCATAGGGCGCTGATCTTGTGGTTGTTGAAGTGCTGAACGCATAAGTTCTCGCACACCACCCAAGACAAAAGCAGCAAGAGCATGTGCTGCTATATCTTGACGGATTACGCCTTGTCGTTGACCTTTTTGAAAATTACGAGTTCCTTCTTCAATCTGTGCGGTTATTCTGGCTTGCTCTATATCAACAACGATAGATTCTCTTCGTAATGAGCCAAGTATTACCGTTGACAGAGGATTGCTCTGATAAAAAATTGCAAGATTTAAAGTACGTTCCCATTCACGCTTTAGCCAATCAGATTCATGTGATACTGAAAATAAAACTTCCGCATCGAGTTTATCGTAAAAGGCTTCGACAACTGCAGCGATGAGACCTGCTTTAGAGCCAAAGTAATGATAGGCTAAACCAACGGAAACTTGAGCACGACGCGCAACTTCAGCCATTTCAATATGACCATTACCTTCGATCATAATTTCATTTGCTGCATTTATAAGGGTTAATGTGCTTATTGAAGCATCTCTAACCTTACTTTTTTTAGGTTTATTCATTGGTATTTTGATGTTCCAGTAATCTTTTAGGATGCATGCCATCCACCATCCCAAAAAACGGTGGGAAAATACTATATCCCATCATACGTAATAAATCTTCAGACAGTCCCTTTGCTGTTTCCAGTGGCACTTCCATCATAAAATTTTCTTGTTGACGCAACCAAGGTTCACAATATTGGCATGTAAAACCCAAACGCGCAGCGTTTGAATGGTTTGCTCCACCACCATGCCATAAGGTACCGAGAAATACTACAACCGATCCCGCGGGCATTACACAAGGAATAGCTTCACTTTCGAGAGGCGTTCTTTCCCCATCCCAAAGATGGCTGCCTGGGATAACTGAAGTTGCACCATTACTTGTGGTAAATTCATCGATTGCCCAAACTGTTGCAGCACCAATAGCGTTCCTTGGGCGGGGCACAACATATTGCCCATCATCCGTATGCAATAATTGTGCGTTTTCACCAGGTAAAATTTTGATGACTTGCATCTGAGATAACAAATAGTTTTGCAATAAAATGCGATCAAGCAAGGCTAAGACACGTGGATGCTGTGCCATTTTGTCAGCTGCTCTAGTTTTGGCAAGAACATTATATACACGCTGAGTTTTAACCCCCTCAAATGTATTTCGTCCTGTGTGATTCAATAGGGGATTTATGTTTTGTTTTATCTCCTCTAGTTCTTCATGCGTTAACAGGTTTTGAATAATGACATAACCATCCGTTAACAAATTTTTTAGATCATTTTCAATGAGTACAGGATCAATCTCTTCAGTTCCAGTACTTTTCGTCCATGTGTGGCGACCTGCTAAGTCTTGACTTAATTCATTGAGGTTTTTAACTACTTTTGTCATTTTAAACTTCCTTATTGTTTTGAATTGAATTTAATTCAATTTTAAATAAAATACAAATGGGTCATGTAAAATTTTATGTAAAGTATTATTTTTATAGCTAATATAGATGAATTTAACGAAACTTGATTGCAGTGTGGTTTATCCGTTATAGCCTAAATTGATTTGTTAAAGATAACGGCGGATTACGAAAGGTAGATGAAGAAAAAGGAGCTTTCGCTCCTTGATCTATTTTGAATTTATTGACAATTTGTTTACATTGAACGTGAAATGAGCTCTTTCATGATCTCATTGGTGCCTGCATAAATACGGTTCGCACGGTTGTCGATATAAGCGCGGGCGATCGGATATTCAAGCATATAGCCATAGCCACCGTGTAATTGTAGGCATTCATCGACAACTTCTGAGAATAATTCAGAAATTTTATATTTTGCTGCCGCAGCTGCATCTACGCCTAAGCTACCTTCAAGCTGTAGTTCCATGCAGCGATCTAAATAAGCACGGCAAAAATCAATTTCTGTACGCATTTCAGCAAGTTTGAAACGGGTATTTTGGAAAGCACCAATCGGTTTACCAAAAGCCTTACGGTCTTTGGTGTATTGAACAGTGTGCGCTAAAGCTGCTTCAGAGCCTGCTTGGCAAATGATCGCAACCAACATACGTTCCCATGCTAACTCTTTCATGAGCATGATGAAGCCCATACCTTCCATACCGAGTAAATTCTCTTTCGGTACACGCACATCTTCAAAGAACAATTCACAAGTATCTTGTCCTTTCATCCCAATTTTATTGAGCGGTTTACCTTTGGTGAAACCAGCACGATCTGCTTCAACAATAATTAAAGACAAGTTGGCAGAACCTTTGTCAGAATTACCTGTTTTACAAACCACGATTGCCATGTCACATAAGTAACCATTGGTGATGAAAATTTTAGAACCATTGATAACATATTCATCACCATCTAAAACAGCAGTGGTACGTACACCTTGTAAATCTGAACCTGTACCTGGCTCAGTCATCGCAATTGCAGTGACTGCTTCACCAGAGACCATTTTTGGAATCCAATGTTTCTTTTGTTCTTCATTACCAAAGTTATTGATATAGTTCGCAACGATGTCTGAATGTAAAGAAAAACCTGTTGAAGAATCCATGGCATAAGCTTGTTCTTCAATCAAAATCATACTGTAAAGGCGATCTACACCATAACCACCATACTCTTCAGGCATGGTTGCACAGAGTAAGCCCATTTCACCCGCTTTATTCCACAAATCACGATCTACATGTTGTTGAGCTTCATATTTGGCAATATTGGGAACGACTTCTTTTTCATAAAATTTACGTACAGTTTCACGAAATGCTTCATGTTCAGCATTAAATAATTTACGTGGTAACATATTTGCTAAAGGTCGGATTGCACCTGATTGCATTTTTATAATATCCATATGAGTTTTAGTGCTTTGAAATTATGTGAAAAAGAATAGACTCGCAATGAGATGAATGCTCAAAACCCATTTTTAAATGATGAATTTGGTCATTTGGTAGAATTTAGCAAGAAATTTATGGGGAATCAGGTAAACTAATGCAGAATTTACCATAGGGGAAAATGATGTCTGAAGAACTGACTTTAGAAGAACGTAAAGTGATTTATCGCGCACGTCGTGGTTTAAAAGAAATCGATGTATATTTTGACCCTTATGTAAAACAGTATTACTTACAGGCAGATGCTGAAGAAAAGTTACTTTTTAAAGAATTGGTTGATCAAGAAGATCCTGATTTATTGGACTGGTTTATGGAAGTGTCAGAACCGCCACGTCCTGAGTTACGAGATTTGATTAATAAACTCAAACACTATGTTCATGGTTGATTCTGATGAATCAATTTTTAAGTGAATTGATGTGAGTATGCATCAGCGCTATGCGTTAAAACCCAGTCGTGTTGCACTGGGTTTTCAGCTTTTTAGTCTCTTGTGTATCACTATTTTATTGTCTTTTTTATTGAATATATGGTTGTGTATTCTTTTACTGGGCATTGCTTTATTGATATTAAAATTATTTAGGAAGCAATCTACGGTTATTTGTTTAGAACAACTTGATCATGATGTGTGGAGTTTACAACAGGCTGATTGTAGGTTGATTCAACAAGTGAAAGTCAAAAAAATACTTAATCACTCTTTGTATATTGTGATCACTTTTCAAAACAAAGAAGACCCAAATTTAATCATTTGGTGTGATCAATTATCTAAACAACAATGGAAATCGATGCAAACACGTGCAAGATTGAATTGATTGTTAAACAATTCTAAATTTTTGATAAAATTAATAATTATTATAAAACAATTTCTTACATAAAAATATGTCTAAATAATAAACATTGTTAGACGAGATCGCATGAAAATCACAGCAAAATAGAATTGTTAGACAATTTTCATGATGAATAATTCATTCTACAGGTAAATTAAACCTACCAACAGCGAATGAGGAATTTCCAAATGGGTGAAATTCATACGTATTGGTTTCTAATCGTCGCAATTGTACTTGCGATTACTGTAGGAAGATTAGGAACTATGCTGAGGGAACAGATTGAGAAAGCGGACAGTAATACATTTATTAGCCGTAAATTTAGAAAACTCAAAACAAATAAGCTCTCTTAGAGTTTACCGTTTAATAAGCAGCATGTGCCGAACCGTCGCTATGCTGCTTTTTTTGCCTAAAATTTTGATAAAAATCACATTGGGTCAATTGCACAACATTTGAAGTATGGCAAATTGTTGAGATAAAATTAGAGCTATTACTCTTTTATTCAGAAGTAGCTTCTGATATTGTGAGTGAAAAAGGATATAAACACAATTATATAGAGGACAGGAAGTATGTCTAAGGTCCACAAGTTTGGTCAATTGATGCTGACCGCAGTTGTTGCCTCATCTGTTTTATCAGGTTGTTCATACGTCGTTAAATCTGGTGCAAATGTAGCATTAGGATTCAGTGAAAAGCACATTGTTCCACCTATTTTGGCAGGTAATGATACAGACATGGCTTGTAATTCAGGTAGTGCTTTAACACCTGCAATTATGGCAACCAAAGATATGGGTGCAGACCCTACACGTATGGCGGTATTGCTCTATTCAGCAGCGGGTATGTGTGCTGAAAATCGTGCGCTCGATGCGGAACTTAGATATTTACGTGCCTCAAAAGACGGTAAAGTGACAGAAGCTCAGGATGCCCGCGTAGAGCAAAAACGCTGGGCTGCGCTTGCTGCAGAGCGTCAATATGCGGGCTATCAACTTTTTGCAGAACGTTGGCAAGCAAAATATAAATATACACTTGGCGACTCTTGTCCAACCATGCGTAAAGATTTAGATCAGACGATTTACCTGATTGGTATGTTGAGTGGTTTACAAGCCATGACCAATGACATTAACTCGGGTGGTGCTGTCAACGTGCCAAAAGATATTGCCGCGATTGTTGAACGTGGTATGGCATGTTTGGACAATAATAAATTCTGGGGCGCGCCAATGGCGACCCGTGCAGTGATTTGGATTTTATTACCTGGTGCGGGTGATGGTAAGCCGGATCCTTATCAAACATTACAACAGTCGATGCAGATTGCTGAACAAAAAGGTGTACGTTTAGCTTTTGCAATGAATGCGGTAGCAGCACAAGCCAGTGGTGATGATGCTAAGTTAAGAGGCGCATTGAAATCATATGCGGCATCACGTGCAGATGATAAGCCGATCAATCCTGAGTTTAGATTATTGGATGGTATGGCTGGTCAAATGATTCAAGGTATCGCAGATCGTTATTGGACTGAGCATACTGGGGTTCGTGCTGCAGATGATGGTATGACAACATTCTGGGACGAACAAGCTTCAAGTGGTGATGATGAGTTATTTAATGACTTGCCTGCGCCAACAGAAGGTGCTGGAGATACAGCAGCGCCAGCTGAAGATACAACTGTAGCACCTTAACTTTAGGTGACGTTATGCAAGCGCTGATCGATAAAAGATCATTAAGTTTGAAGATGAGTTAGAATCAAAGAAGAGCGATCGCTCTTCTTTTTTTACATTTTCATGGTGGAAAATGATACAAGTTAAGCAAAATGACACAGTATTGTTTATTTTCTTCAGTCTGATTTTTTTTGCGGTACTGCAATGTTTTCAGGATCATTTGATTTATCGACAGGACTTGTTTTTTAGTCAGCCTTGGCGTTGGTGGACAGCGCATTGGGTACATGTAGGATGGATACACTACGTTTTAAATGTGCTGGCTTTGATGTGTTTGCCATTTTTATTTCCGCAGATCAATAAAAAAGCTTTATTAGGTTTGCTGATTGTTTTACCACCATTATTGAGCTTGAACTTTTATTATTTTTATCCTGAAATTTATGCCTATGCAGGACTATCAGGCATATTGCATGGTTTATTTGTTTTTTCTGCATTGATGAGTTTAAAAGAAAAGTCAGAAAGACATTTTGCTTTGATTATTTTACTGGGCATCATTTTAAAGCTTGTTTGGGAACATTTTTTTGGCGCATTACAAACGCAGCAATTGATCGGGCATCCAGTCTTGACACAAGCTCACTTACTTGGCGTGATCTATGGAAGTTTAGCCGCTGCGTTGTGTTTATTTTTTCAAATCAATGTTTTTAACACAAAACTACAGACTTCAAAAGAATCGCACTTTGATTGAAAATGTTGAAATGAATGATGTGCTGTGAGGAATTTTATGGTCATATTTCAAAAACACAAAGAAAGTGTATTGGGTTGATTCTGCTTAGTTTTATTTAAAACAATGAGAAGAAAATATTTACAATAATGCATTTTTAGAGTTAAAACCTGAATTTTTATTAATTTTTTCGTGATTAATGAATAATCAGTCACTATTTATATTGATTCATTTGAAATTCAAGGTATTTTAATAAGAATAAAAGATAGGCATAAGATGATGTGTAGACATTAATTTTTAAACTAAGCGATGAGTTGACAAAATACTCGCCGAAAAAATAAATCTTTGTCATGTTTTTTTTAAGAAAATTACGGCACCTTTAGAGTGTAATGATAGGAATGGGTATTGGTAAAGGATTTTACTATCACCTAATAATAAAGATGAGCTGTACATGTTTGTTGTACGGTGGGCATAAAAACTGGAATAACAATGCAAGATTCTGTAAATAATAGATCAGGATTAGGTCTACTCAGTTATATCTGGAATGAGTGGATCTCAACCTTTGTCGTCCTTGTTCTGCTTCTGTTGACTTTGATCATTGGAACAGGGGATATGATTCATGGACAGATGCTTCGTTTCGGTGAGCGTCTATATGGAGATGAGAAAATAGGAATGCAATATTCCTATTTACGTGCTGAACCCACCAAGCCATCGTGTGACCGTAATATGGACATCGATAAGCTTGTAAAAGAAAAAATGGAGCAGGAAGCAAAAGATCCGGATGCAGCGTTTTTCGGTTTAACCCCAGAGGCTGATGTTCGAGCTTCATTTGTTTCAGCTCAATCAGACTGTAATCAAAAATATGCTTTTTATGATAAAGCCAATAAGCATATGGAACAGCATTCAACGATTCGTAGCTATCGTTCGATGGAAACGGGTTTCTTCTGGATCCTCAAATGGGGTACAGAGAACCGCGTTCTGATTCTTATTTTAATGGTGGTAATTGCTTCAATTACAGCTTCATTGAAAATGCACCACATCGGTTTGCGTCCTGCGCGTACCAAACTTGATTTCAAAGTCTATAACATCGCAATGGTAATCGGTAATGCCTTACTGAGCTATTCAGTGATTAGCCAATACCGTTCTGTTTTAAATTCTGGTGTGGAGTCTACTCACGAAACCATAGGTGTATATTGGCTATGGATGATTTTATTTGTCATCTTGACCATTATCAGTTTGTTTAAATTGTTCCGTACACCTGCTGATGCTGAAGAGGGTGGTAACTTCGGACTCGCAATGTTGAGTATTCCGTTATACGCATTCATGGCGATAGTCACAGGTATTGCATTTACCTTCTTTATGGACTATCCAATGGGGCAAGGAATTTACCTTGGCTTGTTGACTGAGTTCTCGAATATCTTCTTGAATTTAGCATTGTTCATTTGGGCGGGTATGTTGTTGACGCAAACACGCGTCATGGATTTATTCTTAGCGATTTTACGCCCATGGAATCTTGCGCCAGAAACATTGACTTGGATCATTTTGATTGGTGCTGCAATTCCAACTGCTTATACGGGTGCTTCGGGTATCTTCGTCGTTGCAGCGGGTGCGATCATTTATAAGGAAGTTTGGAACTCAGGTGCGCGTCGTCAATATGCATTGGCTGTATCTGCAATGTCAGGTTCATTGGGTGTCGTACTCCGTCCATGTTTGCTTGTTATTCTGATCTCGATGCTGGATAGCCGTCATGTGACTTCAGATGAATTATTTGATCATGGTATCTATGTATTCTGGTTAACTGCATTTATTTTCCTTGGTGTGTCTTTATTCCTTGCTGAAGATAAATTCCGTATTAATTCACCGAAAACAGCTGTACCTGGAATGCTACGTGCTTTAGTACCTGTGATTCCTTATGTTTTAGTGGTTATTGCAGTAATTGGTTTCTACCAATATGGCTTAGACACTAAAATGGATGAGTTTACAGCACCTGTAATTCTTCCAATTATGCTCTTGGCATTTATCTTATTTGATAAGTTCTTTGGTGATAAGTTACCAGTACCTGAGAATCCAAATAAAGCACTTGCATTGCAACATGAGCAAGATTCTGAATATTTACGTGAACACGGGAATACGGCTGAGAAGAAGCGTGGTTTTGCAGGTTCAGTTTGGTTCTCAACCTCTGAAAGTGTGGGGCATATTGGTGCTTTAATTATCTTGATGGCGTTATCTGCAAGTGTGGGTGGTCTGATTGAGCGTAGTGAAATCGTGACTATGGTTCCAACGCATTTGGGTAGTATCTTGATCACACTTGGCTTCATGGCGTTATTACTCGCGATGATCGGTATGACCACAGATCCATTCGGTGCGGTGATTCTTGTAGCTGCGACAATTGCGCCTGTTGCCTTCGAGAATGGTATCCATCCAATCCACTTCTGGATGATTGTATTGGTTGCATTTGAATTCGGTTATGTGACACCACCAGTGGCACTGAATCACTTGCTGACGAGGCTCTCCGTCGGTGATGCGGAAGTCGCCGCCGCCGATGCAGAAGCGAAAGCCAAATACACAAGCTTCTATTATCGATATGAACGTTGGATCTTGCCAATCGTGGTGTTGTTCTCCTCACTGCTCTTGGTCACCTACGGTCCATACTTGTTTAACCTGTTCGACTGGTATCCGAACAAGTAGTTGAACTAAAATATAGTGATAGATGAAAGCGCCTTCGGGCGCTTTTGTTTTTGCTGAGTTATACAAGAAGAATGATTGAGAAATGATGATTGATAGAAGGAAAGAGGGAAAGCTTAGTGTTCAACTGATTGTAATAAAATATGGGAGGATTCACGGGTATTTTATGAATACTCTCTAAGCATGAGATTAGGGTTTAAATTGATTTAATTTCTTCTGTAATATTGGATTACACAGAATGATGGCAACTAAAATAAAGCCAAATCCAATTAAACTATAGTGATCCGGTATTTCACCCCAAAATAAAAATCCCCATGTCCCTGCAAAAATAATCGCAATATAATTCACAGGACCAATTTGTCCCGCAGGTGCAAGCTTGTAGGCATAGGACATAAACATTTGACTGATATTCGCTAAAAGCCCAGCACCAATTAAAAATGCTAATTCTTTAACTGTATAAGGACGAATCATCCAAAACATCGGAATTGCTGAAATGACTGTGCCAATAAAACAGAAATAAAATACGATGCGTTCAGGCGGTTCTGTACTGGTCAACGCACGAACGGTGACAAATGCCATCGCGGCTAAAAAACTGGCACTCAAACCAATCATTGAAATTTGATTGAACATTCCGCTGTCAGGTTTAGCGACACAAATGACACCAAATAGTCCGAGTCCAGCAGCAATAAGCATCGACAAGGTAATTTTTTCTTTGAGAAATAACCATGCAATCAATGGGATAAAAATCGGTGAAGAATAAGTAAAGACCATGGCATTGGACAATTTAAGATGTGCTATGGCATAGAAAAAGCCATACATCGCCGTGAGTCCCACAAGCGCACGCCATGTATGCATCCATAATTTTTGGGTTTTAAAAAAACCAATGCCTTTATTAAAAATCAGTGGTAGGAAAATAAAAATCCCAACAAAATTACGGAAGAACACGATCGTATAATTATCTAGAGTATATGATGCATAGCGGATACAGACGCCCATGATTGAAAATAAAAAAGCAGAGAGCATGAGTAAGCCGATTGCAATCAAAATATTGTTATTGGGTGATTCTGTGTTCATGATGGATGCATTGGCGAGATTTATGTTGAATCTTAGCAAATTTTGACCGATTAAAATTCAGAGGATGATCTGTGTATTTTTAATAATTTAAAGTTTTTGATTCTTAACAGTATATTTAAATTTGAAAAAGCTTTAACCATTTGAGTTAAAGCTTTATTAAGCGTGGATTATTGAGTTTGTGCAGCCAATTGCTGTTCAAGGATTTTGATTTGTTCTTCTTTTAGCTTGATCAGTTGGTCTGCATCAGCATGTTGAGATTTTAAACTTTGTTGTTGTTCACCCAATTGTGTTTGAATGTCATCTAGTTTGGCAACTTCTTCTTTGGCAAGACTCGCATTTTCAGGAACCTTATCTTTTAAAATAGTTTCATTCACCAATTCAATATGATTCGATTCAGATGCTGCTGTTTGTTCAATTGCTTGTGCAACAGGTGGTGTAACAACTTCAGTTTTTTTCGTCGTTATCGATGTGTTTAGTTGATCATTGGTTGCAGTTTTATTCGATGGACTATTCAACCAGAAGAAAACAGCGATGAGTAAAATAACAACAACTAAGCCAGCCGCAATGATCCACATTAATTTTGGATTATTCCTTTGATCTATTTGCATTTTTTTGTGATCCAATCTACTTTGAGGAACGAGGCTTGAATTGAATTACCCCAATTTCATCAGGTACGGCAGGCTCTTCAGGTGCGTCTATGTGGGTAGGACGATTTTCAGAGTAGCCACACTCGATGCATTCAATCCATTCAGCATCGTTTTGGGTGAGCATAACAATACGATCCATCGCTTCACATTTAGGACATTTTGCACCAGCAATGAAACGACGTTTAATATTCATACACCCACCACACTTTAAACAATTTTAAAGCTTAGTTTAAGCGCTTTTAGCGTTATTCGTCCAACCCTGATGTCGTAATAATGCATCTATTTTAGGCTCACGCCCACGGAAATTGATAAATGCGTCAAGTGCCGTATCTTTTCCGCCAACTGCAAGGATTGCCTTACGGAATTCCTGACCTGTTTGGGTATTAAAAACGCCCTCATTTTCAAAACGATCAAAGGCATCGCTGGCTAAAACTTCTGCCCATTTATATGAGTAATAGCCCGCTGCGTAACCCCCTGCAAAAATATGACTAAAGCCATTTTGGAAACGGTTATAAGGTGCAGTAGCTAATACCGCATATTTATTGCGAATATCATCTAGAGTTGCTTGGATTTGTTCCGCATTTAAAGCAGGTGTTAGTTTGTGAATGCTCAAATCGAACAAGGCAAACTCGATTTGACGTAACGTCTGCATACCTGATTGGAAGAAACGAGCATCTAACAATGCTTTAAGCAAATCATTTGGCAATGTATCTTTAGATTCGATATGTTCGCTGATTAGGGCGAGGCTTTCAGTATCCCACGTCCAAAATTCCATAAACTGACTAGGCAATTCCACTGCATCCCACGCCACGCCGTGTGTTCCTGCTACAGAAATATTATCTACCTCAGTCAACATGTGGTGTAAACCATGTCCAAACTCATGGAACAATGTATTCACTTCATCATGAGTGAGTAGGGCGGGTTGGTCACCAACAGGTGGCGTGAAATTTCCGACCATATAACAAATCGGTTTTTGTAAGCCTTCATCTGTTTGCATACGTGAACGGAAACCACTCATCCATGCACCGCCACGTTTACCGCTACGTGCATAGAGATCGAAATAGAAACCACCAATCACAAAGCCTTTATCTTCCAATTCATAATAATGCGCATCTGCATGCCAAAGCGGTGCTTCACGTTCAACAACTTTGATGCCATATAAACGATTTACAACATTGAATAAACCTTGAATCACTTTAGGTGCAGGGAAGTATGGTTTTAAATCTTCTTGAGAAAGATTGAATTTTTGTACTTTGAGTTTTTCAGAATAATAGGTGCTGTCCCACGGTTTTAATTCATCAATGCCATCTTGATGAGCAATGGCTTTCAGCTCTTCGATTTCTTGTAGGGCAGGCTTACGCGCATGTTCAGCTAAATCAACAAGGAATTGATTCACAGTTTCAACATCAGGTGCCATTTTTGAAGCCAGTGAATATTCTGCATAATTATCAAAACCTAAAAGTTTCGCCATTTCTTGACGCAAACTTAAAATTTCAACCATCACAGGGGCATTGTCATACTGTGTATCCTGCGCTTGGTCAGAAGCACGTGTCACATAAGCGTGATAGATTTCTTCGCGTAGTGCACGGTCTTCTGCATAAGTCATGATCGCCAAATAAGATGGAATATCTAAAGTGGCAACAGGTTGATCTAACTCACGTCGCTGACCATATTGTTTTAACAGTTCAATACTGCTTTGTGGCAAGCCTTTAAGTTGATCTTCACTTAATGGCTTGTGATAAGCCTGCGTTGAATCTAAAACATGGTTGGAAAAGTCAGATGACAGTTGTGAAAGTCGTGCTGAAATTTCCGCATAACGTTTTTTCGCTTCACCTTCGAGTGCCACACCTGAAAGTTTAAAGTCACGTAAAGCCAATTTGATTGCGCTTTGTTGTGCAGCAGGCAAGTCTGCGAAAATTAGATTGTCATGAATATTTTGATAGGTTTGGAATAGCGGAACGTGTTGTCCAAGCTGTGTGTAATATTCGCTTAAACTCGGTAAGAGTGATTGGTAAATTTCACGTGTTTCAGCATTGTTCATCACCGCATTGAGGTGTGATAACACGCCCCATGATTCGCTCATATTATTTTCAAGCGTATCTACTTTTTCTAAAACATGCAGTTGTGTTTGGATGCTTTCTGGGACTTGTGTCAGTTCATTTAAAAAACTCTGACCATCTTGAATGGCGTGTTCGATATTTTTTTTGAGTTGATCTAAGGTGATTTGATCGAATTGTGGTACAGGCAATGTCGCCTTTTCTAATGTCATTGTTTCTAAGGTCATGGGTGATGCCAAAATAATGTCCTGAATTATCTATAGATGTAGGGCTTCTGGACAGGGAAATCAAGCTTTGGCAATAAATTTAAACAGTGCTATTGGATTTTCTTGGTTTTTAGATCGAATTCAAATGGCACTGAATAGACACCTGCATCAAAACTAATTCCTAGAATGTTCTTTTTAAGATAAAAACCATCTGCATTTTTTAAATCAATTGTATGCGGATCTTCTGCATAATCTCGATATAAATATTGCAGATCAGCACTATTACATTCTTCGGTGATTGGTGTTTTGGGTAAGATACATGGTTTGAGTTCTTCACCAATTTTTCGTGAAATATTTGTTGCTGAAAGCTGATATTTTTTAATAATTTGATCTAGTGTCATGAGTTTTTTATTTTTAAGATCAATCACAAAATATCGGCTTCGATAATACGTATGACCACCTGAAATTTCTTGATTCACCCGAATACTTAAATAATCATGGTCTTGATAAATTTTGTCACTTTCAAAGTCAATCGGTACTCCCTCATCCTGTAAAAGTTGTTGTTGAATTTGTTGGTTGATCTTTTCAAAGTCTTTAGCCTGAATGTAGGGAATATTACCTGTAAATGAGCTGAATTTTTTAGGGACAGAGTGAGTAGTAAATATAGATTCTGCATAAAGATTTGTGGAAATAAGCAGAGTGAGCAAAATTATATTTTTCATTGATGCATCATCTTTTTGTTTTATATTCAAATTTTAGCATGAACTTTATGCAATTTGAGAGCCGATTAATGATTCTTCTCAGATATACGAATATGATCAATTGAGTAAACAATTGTGCCAAGTGAACTTTTTTGACTGGTGATTTGCAAAACGACTTTTTTATTTTTATATCGCTCAAATTCATCTTTATTGATTTTGAAAATAGGTAAGCAGGAGTATTTGTTCGATAAGCAATAAGTTGTATTTCCTTTAAAGCTATGTTCTTTTGTATGTGCTGCTAAAATTTCAACAGATTTGATTCCTGATACTTTCGTATAAAACATAGGAAAAAACTGAGAAAAATTAAGCCAGAATACAGGTATAAAACAGATGGGAAATATGATCAGACAATAAAGCAAAGGTCGTTTCTGAAAATTCTTCCATGAACGCGGAATGATCCATTGTTGCTTACGATATAAAAAGAAAAAATATAGAATGATGGCACAGTAAAGAGTAATTGAAGCACAAAGAGCAAAGATATTAACCGCTTTTGTTGCATGAAAATTAACAGATGAAACCCCGTAAGTTGCACTAATGAGTGAAAGAAACAGAATGAAAATCACATAATAATGGTAATAATATTTAGAAATTGAACTTTTTGACATGGCAAATTTTATTTTAAAATTTAGATAATTATAAACAAAAAGAGCGCCGAAGCGCTCTTATTTAAAAACTAAACTATGTACTTAAAAAGCTACTCATCCTTTGCCTTAGCATTAGACTTTTTCTTTTTCGGTTTAGCCTTTTTCTTCACTTTATCTTTAGCCTTTGTTTCAGGCTTCGTTGCACTGTTTTTACTAGACTTTTTACCGTAAGAACTAGGCTTTCCTTTTGATTTTTTCTTTCGAAAGGGACGTTCTCCATCGTCACTGACATTGTTATTGTCAGCATCCGATTTAACACGTGTAGGACGATCAGAAAAAACTTCTTCTTTTGCTGTTGGTTTCGCAACGCGTGGCGCACGACTACGAATCACACGACCTGCATGAGAAAGCTGTTGTAACAGCTCAAAGTCGATCTTGCGTTCTTCAATATTCACACCAGCAACTTTGATTTTCACCTCATCGCCTAAGCCAAAGACTTGCCCGCGATTTTGACCGACAAGACTTTGACTGACTTGATCAAAGACAAAGTAATCATCACCGAGTTGGCTGACATGCACCATGCCATCGACATATAAATCTTTCAGCGTCACGAATAAACCAAATTCAGCAGTCGCACTAATCACACCGACAAATTCTTCACCGATATGTTGCTGCATATAGTGACATTTCAACCAAGAAGTGACTGAGCGAGAGGCTTCATCGGCACGACGTTCGGTTGCAGAGAAGTGTTCACCTGCTTCATCCAAGGCTGAACCTGAGAGCGGATATTTCTTAGTCGTTAAACTGGCTTTGATCGCACGATGCAACAACAGATCAGGATAACGACGAATTGGTGAAGTGAAGTGCGTATACGCTTCATAAGCCAAACCATAGTGACCGACATTTTTCGGACCATAATAGGCTTGCATCATTGAGCGTAATAAGACAGCATGAATACTTGGCGCATCAATGCGATCTTTAGTTGCTTCAATGACTTTTTGATAATCGGCTTGTGTCGGCTGATCAGGGAATGGCAAACCAAGCAATTTTACAAAGTCTTTTACTTTTTGAATGCGTGAAAACTCAGGTGCTTCATGTACACGGTACAACATTGGCACTTCATTTTTTAAGCAATATTCAGCGGCTGCCACGTTGGCAAGCAACATACATTCTTCAATCAGTTTATGTGCAACATTACGTGAACGCGGTAGGATTTCTTTAATTCCACCTAACTCATCAAATGTCATATAGGTTTCAACAGTTTCGAATTCCATTGCATGGCGTTCAGCACGTAAACCTTTCAATGTTTCATACAATTGATAAAGTGTATTTAACGACTTACGAACATCACGATCTTCAGGAACTGCTTTGCTGTCACCATCTAAGTATTGAGCGACTTGGGTATAAGTCAAACGTGCTTTTGAATGCATCACAGACGGGTAGAATTCAAACTTCGTCACACGACCTGCACGACTTAAATTCAAATCACAGACCATACACAAACGGTCAACGTGTGGATTTAAAGAACACAAACCATTCGACAGTGCTTCAGGCAACATTGGCAAGACGAAATGTGGGAAATATACCGATGTACCACGTTCTTGCGCTTCATCATCCAAAGGTTTACCGATGCGGACATAGTGGCTGACATCGGCAATTGCCACCACAACACGATAACCGCCACCCGGACGCTTTTCAGCATAAACTGCATCATCGAAGTCGCGTGCATCTTCACCATCAATGGTAACTAAAGGCAAATCACGCAAATCAATACGACCCGCACGATCTTTTGCCGAAGGCTCTTTAAAGCTTTCAGCTTCTTTTACAACTTCTTCTGGAAATTCGTACGGTAAACCATATTCTAAAATGGTTTGTGGAATAATGATTTCTGTATCCGCTTTATCCGCCATGGATTGGATGATATGACCTGTGGCAAATTCATCACGGGTTGGATAATCATCAATTTCGACACGAATTGAATCGCCAACTTTAGCTTTGGCATGCTCAATCAGTTCTTTTTCTAAGGTAATCGGCTGATGTGCATTGGGATTTGAAGGTTGAATAAAATATTCATCTTCAAATTCAGCGACTTTACCAATCAGTTGTTTCACGCGGCGCTGTGTCACTTCAGTGATATAGCCCCAAGCTTTACCTTTACGATCTACTGAGGTTTGTTGGACTTTTACACGGTCGCCGTGGAAGACTTGGCGCAGTTCACGTTCAGGGAGTAAAAACTCTTCTTTTTTACCATCAATACTGGCAACACCTAAGCCTTTAGAGTTGACATAAACGGTCGCATCTAAGGTTGGTTGGTCTGCCATGAGTTGGTATTTAAAACCATCTTTCATCAGTTGACCATCACGCACCATTGCGCTTAAACGATGGCTCAACGCATCTATACTTTTTTGATCGGCAATTTCAAATGCTTCCACTAAATCAGCATGTGATTGTGGTTCTTGTTTTTGTTCTATCGTTTCAAGGATAAGGGTACGACTTGGGATAGGATTGTCGTAACGTTCGGCTTCAGCTTTCGCTTCAGGATCGACCCAATTTTTCATCATGTATTTGGTTTCTATTCAGAAGATAGGATTAGCATAAGTCATACAGGCAAATACTGCACGTAATTGATTGCAATATTGTGTTTTAAATTTTGATTTACGAAATTTTTTTTAAATTTTAAGCTAAATGATTATTTTGCAGCATAAAAAAAATACAAAATGATGAAAATTGCTTAAAAAGTATTTAATTGAGTAAATTTCTCTATTTTTTTTAATGTCATCCCTTGCCGAATCGGCTTTTAGTTTGTATTATGGCGGCTCGTTACGGTGAGATGGGTGAGTGGCTGAAACCACATCCCTGCTAAGGATGCATACGGGTAACTGTATCGAGGGTTCGAATCCCTCTCTCACCGCCAACGAATACTTATGATGCGCTCATAGCTCAGCTGGATAGAGCACTTGGCTACGAACTAAGGGGTCGGGAGTTCGAATCTCTCTGAGCGCACCAATTTAAATAAGTATTCGAAAAGTGACGAAGCCTTTATAGGCAATCAGGTACGCGCTCATAGCTCAGCTGGATAGAGCACTTGGCTACGAACTAAGGGGTCGGGAGTTCGAATCTCTCTGAGCGCACCAACTTGATGAAATTAACCGCTTAATTGCGGTTTTTTTGTGTCTGTGATTTGAGAGCTAATTACTGTAAAATTTTGATTTATTTATAAAAATAAATGAATGTGAAAATAATCATAATAACGATACTGATATATAGCCGTTTCTTTGATGGTGATTTAACAGGTTTTATTTCTAGTTTTGCTTTTTCATTTTGTTTTAACCATTGATCAAGTTCAGGATAAGGCAGTAATTCCTCACCAAAACCATCTATGTCTAAATAGCGATCTTTAGGGACTTCAAGCTTAAAATTTGTAGGAAGCCACATTTTTGATGGTGAGATATAATTCGGATTTTTTTGTTTCTCATCAATAAAATGAACCATATCAATCATGCATTCTTTAGCTTCTTCACTAAAGGGGTCAATCGACATTCCCATAATATCAGTGACATTTAATTCAACGTTAAAGGTTGGAATACGTTCGAAATACGCTAAGAAAAGTTTAGCCAAAACTTCAGCTTTATCATTGTTATAAAGCGTAGACCAAATGTTTAATCTTGATTTGAATGTATCGCAAGCCTTTAAAACCGATGCGCTGAATGTGTAATAGGTTGAATCGTCTTCATCTTTAAGTGTAGTGATGTCTTCAACGGTAAATAAAGCAATCCAAAACAGTGGAATGGCATATTTTACTTCCAGATATTCATCGGTTTCTTCATTGTATGTTTCTTTGTCTTTCGCAATCCAAAGTGTTGAATAATGTCCCATTATTTTTCTACTTTCTAAGTTTTTATCTATTGGACTAAAATAAACGATCTTTCATTCTAACGGAATAGAGCGACTATTTTTGTCGCGCTGTGATATTTCTAAGCGCTAAATGAAGATGAAAAGCTTTAAAATAAAGAGAAGAATAGAAGTATTGAAAGAACATGAAAAAATATACAGACGGATATTATATTTACCAGCATATTGATTTTGTTTGTCATTTCAATCTACAACAATGTGATGGCTGTAATCGAACAATGACAGGCTTTGTTTATGAGCTTCAGATTCAAAGTTTTGATAATGAATCCGTAATTTTCTGTGCTGAATGTATGGAGCAGTTGGAGTTGGTTGCAACAGACTAACGATGCAATCTAACTGTCGAATTATATTTTTAAAGAAAATGTATTTTTAAATTAAACAATATTCATTCATTTTTATCGAAAAGCTTATCTGATAACAATATTTATTTAGAAAAAATAACCACTGTAAGATTGTTTCAAATCACTTTTTCTGCTTTAGCGCAAAGCATCATAAAATATTTGGACGAATTCTTTGAACTGGCAATATATCTACAGTGTGATGCCACAGTTTGTTTCAGCAACTCTGACGACACTCAAAATTTCAATGATTAGCATCATACTTGCCATAGTGGTTGGTTTAATTTGCAGTGTCTTAATCACGTATAAAATCAAGATATTCGACAAAATAGCCAAAATTTATATCGAAATCTCACGTAATACACCGCTACTTATTCAGCTCTTTTTCCTCTACTACGGTCTACCAAAACTCGGTATTAAAATTGATGGTTTTACTTGTGGTGTGATTGGGCTGACTTTCCTTGGTGGAAGCTATATGGCAGAAGCTTTTCGAGCAGGTTTGCAAGCTGTTGCAAAAGGGCAAATAGATTCAGGGGAAAGCATTGGGTTAAGTCCAGTACAAGTTTTTCAATACGTTATTTTTCCGCAAGCTTTAGCTGTTTCGATTCCTGCGATTGGTGCGAATTGTTTATTCCTTATCAAAGAAAGTTCAGTCGTCAGTGCCATCGCCGTGGTGGAGTTGTTATTTGTCACCAAAGACTTGATTGGTATGGATTACAAAACCACGGAAGCATTATTTCTACTGATTATGTCTTACCTAATTATTTTATTACCTGTGTCCATTCTCACCAGTTATTTGGAATATCGTAGTCGGAAGGTGAGCCATGGAGTTTAATTACTTATTTCAGCCAGATCATCTCTATCGCTTGCTACAAGGCTTATGGATCACTGCAAAAATTGCTTTTATTTCCGTATTTTTTTCAGCGATTTTTGGCACGGTTTTCGGGGTGATTATGACCTCAAAAAATCTATTCATTAAAAGTTTGTGTCGTCTGTATTTAGAAATCATCCGAATTATTCCGATTCTCGTTTTGCTGTTCGTTTTCTACTTTGGTTTTGCCACTTGGTTCAATTGGCAGTTTTCAGCAGTGGTGGTATGTATCGTGGTTTTTGTACTTTGGGGCACTGCGGAAATGGGGGATCTGGTTCGAGCTGCGATTACGTCTATAGATCAGCATCAGCGAGATTCAGCGTATGCACTGGGGTTAAGCCAGAATCAAACATTATTCTATGTGGTTTTTCCGCAAAGCCTAAAACGGGTTACACCAGGGGCAATTAATCTATTCACACGGATGGTGAAAACCAGTTCATTGGCAGTACTGATCGGTGTGGTGGAAGTAATTAAAGTCGGACAGCAAATTATTGAAAATTCATTGTTAATCGTCCCGAATGCTTCGCTATGGATTTATGGTTTGATCTTTATTTTATATTTTCTGATTTGCTATCCCTTATCACGTTTGGCGACACATTTAGAAAAAGTTTGGGAGACACCATGACTTTGTTATCTATACAAGATTTACAGAAATCATTTGCAGAAAGTCATATTTTACAAGGCATTGATTTGGACGTAAAACTAGGTGAAGTGGTGGTGATTCTCGGCCCATCAGGTTGTGGGAAAAGCACCTTATTGCGTTGTATCAATGGCTTGGAGAAAATTCAAAGTGGGACGATTCATTTACAAGGTTCAGGTGTTCTAGGTACAGATTTACCTTGGGTCAATGTTCGTCAAAAAATCGGCATGGTGTTTCAAAACTATGAACTTTTTGGACATATGAATGTGATTGATAACATTCTTCTTGGTCCGCTTAAAGTTCAAAAAAGAAGTCGTGCTGAAGCGGAAAAAGTCGCAGATGAGTTGTTAAAGCGGGTCGGATTGTATGAGCGAAAGCAAGATTATCCACGACAACTATCAGGTGGACAGAAGCAACGAATCGCCATCGTGCGTTCGTTGGTGATGCAGCCGCAGGTCATTCTTTTAGATGAAATTACCGCCGCTTTAGATCCAGAAATGGTACGCGAAGTTTTAGATGTCGTTTTAAAACTTGCCCATGAGGGAATGACCATGTTGATCGTCACACATGAAATGTCATTTGCTCGAAAGGTCGCAGATCGGATTATTTTTATGGATAAGGGCAAAATTATTGAACAAGCTACGCCTGAGCAATTTTTTGAGCATCCACAAACTGAACGTACCAAAGCCTTTTTAAATATGTTGAATTATTAGTTTTATCGCGAAACCGATATTGTAAATTTTGTGTGAATAATAGGATGAAAATAATGAATTTATCTTTAAAAAATCTTAGTCATGTATTGGCTGCAACAGTTTTGAGTTTGGGTTTGGTGGCATGTAATAAAAATGCACCGACAGCGGAGAAAAAAGCTGAGACTGAAACAAACGTATCAAGCATTGAGCAAATTAAGAAAAATGGTGTGGTGCGCATCGGGGTATTTAGTGATAAACCACCTTTTGGTTATTTGGATGCACAAGGTAAAAACCAAGGTTTTGATGTTGAAATTGCCAAGCATGTTGCTAAAGATCTATTGGGTGATGAAAACAAAGTTGAGTTCGTACTCACTGAAGCGGCAAACCGTGTGGAATATTTAAAAGCCAATAAAGTCGATATTATTTTTGCTAATTTCACGGTAACGCCTGAGCGTAAAGAAGTTGTTGATTTTGCGAAACCTTATTTAAAAGTATCTTTGGGAGTGGTTTCTCCAAAAGCCAAGCCGATCACGGATATTGCACAATTGAAAGATCAAACCTTGTTGGTGAATAAAGGCACAACAGCAGATTCATTCTTCACGAAGTCACATCCTGAAATTAAGTTGCAAAAATACGAGCAAAATACTGAAACCTTTGATGCACTGAAAGATGGTCGTGGTGTGGCTTTAGCACATGACAATCTTTTGGTTCTGGCTTGGGCAAAAGAGAATCCCAACTATACAGTAGGCATTACCAGTCTAGGTCAGCATGACTTGATCGCCCCTGCGGTGAAAAAAGGTGATAAAGCATTGTTGGATTGGCTCAATCAAGATTTAGAAAAATTATCTAAAGAAGGTGTTATTCAACAAGCCTATGAAAAAACCTTAAAACCAGTTTATGGTGATACGATTGATCCGAAAGATTTACTAGTAGAATAAATTTGAATGGGTTTAATGATGTTTTGATGGATTTATCTACGATATTTGGATTGGGTGCTTATTTCCTAAACATACAGTCTAAAAAGATAGATAAAACGCTTTTCAATAAAGTGAAAAGGCGTATAATGCGTCCCATCAAGACGTCGCGCTCATAGCTCAGCTGGATAGAGCACTTGGCTACGAACTAAGGGGTCGGGAGTTCGAATCTCTCTGAGCGCACCAACTTGATCATCGAAAGATGTAAAATTGACAAGAAACCGCTTCATTGCGGTTTTTTTGTGTCTGAAAATTATAAGATTATTCAATCAGTATCATTCAGTTTTTTCTAGCTGATCTGTGTCTTCAAGCTCGGAAGGTTCATGCTCTTTCGCATGCTCAAGCTGAGAAATATCCATTTTAATATTGTCTGAAATGACCACACTACGTCCAAACATTCGTCCAAAAATGACAAGACAGGAAAGTTCTTTAGGCAATGTTTTTAATTGCTTAAACTCATAGACACAATTCAGTTTAGATGCATCATTTTCAGGACAAATACTAAATAAAACATCATATTTAAAATGATGATTCTCATAAACGATCAGGTTATCTTCAAATTCATTTGCAGCAATAGAGCCTGTGACTTCAAATTGGTCATTCACAGGGCAACGAAAATGCGCATAATGAAAGCGATATTCATCATAAATTTTATGTAATGGTTTTTCACTCAAAGCTGTGGTGTTAAACATGAGATAACCATGTTCATCTAATGCCTCGATTTTTTGTGGAGGGACATAGGTATATTCGGGTTCAAGCGTAATAGGAACTTGATATTCAGGCATTTCCTCACATGCAACCAATAAAAATGCGCATGTACTGACTAAATATTGGCGACATCCCTTTAACATATAATCCTTGTCTATTCTTAACTCTATGGTTTAATTTTCTGCGCAAATAATGCATTGGCTCCAACCGCAGGCAACATTTCATGATATGGCAAACTACGTGCGGCTCTAAGTAGGAAAGGTGCTTTGTCATCAATTTTCATTGCTGTGGTCATTTTTAATAAAGCATCACCATTGCCATGTGCAACAAACTGAATCTGTCCTTTTAAATAACGCAAGTCCCCACCATTGGCATAAAAATTATTTTCAGTTGGTTTTGGATAGGTAAAGTGCATTTTAAAATCAAACGGAATACTGATTACACCTAAGCCGACACTAATTTTAAACTCAGTATCTTGCCCCTGAGCAGTGATGGGTTCAACTTTAATATTCTTTATCTGATTGGGCAATATTTCCTTATAAGACAAAGGTTGTGTCCACTTTTGCAGCTGCTGTGGTGTGGCATTGTAATATTGATATGTCGTGGTGAATCTTAGTGCTTCTCGACCATGCGTATAAGGTACAGTTGTTGGATTCAGTACCAAACTTACAGGTTGTTGTGAACTTGCACTGACTTGTGCAATTTTATTGATTTGCGTTGTATTCAGTTGAGGGCTTGGTAATTGTCCTGCATTCAGTGCAGTGACTTTTTTAGCTGTGTATTTATTCTTTAAAGCCTCCATCACAAATGCGCCTGAACCGCTAGGAATGGCAAGTTTGACTTCAGGGAACGCATTTAAAATTTTCTTAAATAAAAAGCCTTGTGGCTGATTTAAGTCACCCCATTGGGTTAGGGTAATTAAGGTCTTGTTTTCACCTAAACTAAACCATTCAAATTTACCTAAACCATAGGGAATAGGACCACTGATGACCATGGTTGAAATGCTGTTTTGCCCAATTTGATGTTGCATCACGACATCTTCATTGAAATTCAACACAGGAATTGGGGTAGGAATCGAAATTTTATATTTGAGCTGACTGACATTGCCTGCTTGTTCTAAAACCTTAGCAGATTTAAGCGTCGGAAATAATCCAACATATTGATTATAATTGCTTAATGTTTTGGCAACGTCTTGGGTACTGACAGGAACGACGATTGCTGCGGTAGAAAATTTAGCTATGGGCTGAGGATTTTTAACCAATGTAGGGAGCGAGGTTTTTATAGCAGGATGTGAATAAATCAAAATCTGATCTTGTGCTATGGATGCAATTTCTTGGGCATTATTATCAAATGGTTTTAAGGCACTGGGAATATTATCTGACCAAGTGACTAGTTTTGCGAAACTCAGTGGACTAATACTTGCTAAAAAAATCAGGCAGATAGGCGCAGAAAAATGGTTCATTGCAATTCCTTTTGTATATTTTCAATTGTTTTTATTTGAGGGTTTTCTATAAATAACTGATGTTACGCTTTTTTAAAGTAGTGACTCATTTTTAAACTATTTTAAGGTTTACTTAATGGAGTCTTACATCAAAAGTTTTAATTTCAGGATTAGCCTTCGGCTCGAGGTACTTTTGTTTCGGCAAAAGTACCCAAAACCATTGTCATCCGCAGAACTCGTCAAGTTTCATCAAATTATTCACTAATTCGCAGAAACATTTTTAATTAGAATGAGTCCTGCCTCAGACAATTGCGGATGACGTTTCCGCGTATCAACTGTATTAGTGAGATCAAAAGCAAAATTTTGATGTTGCTACGTAATATCGGTAATAAACATATTTAAATGATTTAGCTTTAAAAAATAGAGGTGTTGTGTAATTTGGGATGAAAATCATCATGTCAACGCACAATCTGGTGTACTATTTGGGCATCGAATTTTTTGTATTGAAGCACTATGTCAGACAGTAAGCCTGCATTATCTGCACGTTATTATTTAAATTTAGAAGAATCACAAGATGGTTTTAAACTAGCAACTTTTGGTAAAAAGCAAATTACTCAAATGCTAACGCCTTTAGTGAGCGTGGGGATTATCATTTGGGGGATTTATCTTGTGATCAATAACAGCAGTGTGGGTCAGTATTATATTGGTCTAGGTGCTTTTTTTCTGCTGTTACAAATGTTGATGCGTTATTGGTTTTTACCGATGATGTTTAAACGCCAATTTGTGAAATATCAATTTGGTAAAAGCGAGCAAGGTATTGAACTGTTTCAAGAATATCTGGAATTGTTCAGTAGTGGTCGTCCAAAGAAAATTCATCACTATACTGATGTGGCGAAATTCGCTGAAGGCAAATTGACCTATATGATTGAGTTAAAAGATCGTACTGTGGTGATTGTGCCAAAACGTGCATTTGAAAGCTCAGAAGATAAAACACTTTTTGTAAATACATTTAAAAAACCATGATTTTAAAATTCATGTAGTTGTTATTTTGATGATAAATAGGAAGGGAAGAATATGAGTACACGTCCATCTAAAATTGTCTGCGTCGGTCGTAGCTATGCTGCACATATCGCTGAGTTGGGAAATGCTACACCAGATCGTCCTGTCTTATTTATTAAACCACCGAGCAGTTTAGTTTCTTTGCAAGAGGGTATTGCTTGGAATGAAAATTGGGGCAGTTTGCACCATGAGTGTGAAGTCACTTTACGTATTGATCAGCCACTAAAAGGTGAAACCAATCCTGAGAAAGCGTTGGAAGCGATTGGTGCTGTGACGCTCGGTTTAGATTTGACCTTACGTGATCTTCAAGATGATTTAAAGAAAAAAGGCCAGCCTTGGGAGCGAGCAAAAGCTTTTGATGGTTCATGTGTACTGGCTGATTGGGTGAGTATTGATGAAGTGAAAGCATGGGATGCGATCACCTTTGAATTTGCTATCAATGATCAAGTGCGCCAGAAAGGTGATACCTCTTTATTGATTTTTGATATTGGTTATTTACTTGCAGACATTAGCCAAGTGTTTGCGTTAGAGCCTGGTGATGTGGTGATGACAGGTACACCCGCAGGCGTAGGTGCTTTGGCTTCAGGCGATCAATTAACCATGACATTAAATGGTCAGAGCCAAGATTTTGTTTGGAAAACCTTTGTGAAATAATCCATTTATTCCACCAGAAAAAATATTGAAAAGCAGATCAAATATGTCTTTGATCTGCTTTTTTTATGATTATTAAAAATAACTAATTGAAATATTTAGAAACTCTTGTAACAAATTATTATTCATTTAATTGATGATTTTGACTAACCTAAATCTATTTTTGTGATATGGTGTATTTTCTTTGTATGAGTTTTATTCTTATTTAGAGATATTTTGTTGCATAAACAATGTGCTTTTCTCTAAGAACTCATATGCATTTGTATCAGCATCCTAATTTGAACGATGATGTTTATCCTAGAATTAAGATTCTATTCTTTCTTTTTTTTTCAAAATAAAGATGATTCTTATGGAGTTTTACTTCTAGCAGACTCGTCGATCTTTAGGAGCTTTTTTCAAAGAACTCAAAACTAATGGAGATAGCAATGACGAGAATTGCAATTGTCGGAGCGGGCCCAAGTGGCATGGCTCAACTAAGAGCATTTCAATCAGCAAAGGCCAAAGGTCTGCAAGTTCCAGAAATTGTATGTTTCGAAAAACAAGACGATTGGGGCGGACTATGGAACTACACTTGGCGTACAGGTGTAGATGCACATGGCGAAGCGGTACACGGAAGTATGTATCGTTATTTATGGTCAAATGGACCAAAAGAAGCATTGGAGTTCGCAGACTATACGTTTGATGAACATTTTAAAAAACCGATAGCATCCTATCCACCACGCGCCGTGCTTTGGGATTATATTAAAGGACGTGTTGAAAAAGCGGGTGTGAAAGATCAAGTCCGTTTTAATACGGCAGTTCAACAGATTGATTATGATCAACATACTGAACAATTCACGGTTCAAGTCTGTGACCATGCACAAGATCAAGTGTATTCAGAACAATTCGACTATGTTGTTGTTGCATCTGGACATTTCTCAACACCGAAAGTGCCAGAATATGAGGGTTTTGATCAATTTAATGGTCGGATTCTACATGCACATGATTTCCGTGATGCTGTTGAATTTAAAGGCAAAACGATACTCATCGTTGGTAGTAGTTATTCTGCTGAAGATGTCGGTTCACAGTGTTATAAATATGGTGCAAAACAGATTTATAGCTGTTATCGCAGTCAACCGATGGGTTATAAGTGGCCAAAAAACTGGGCTGAAAAGCAACAACTGTTAAAAGTCGATGAAAGCAAAGCATATTTTGCTGATGGTAGTTCTGCCAAGATTGATGCCATTATTCTTTGTACAGGTTATTTGCATCATTTTCCGTATATGGCGGAAGATTTAAAGCTTAAAACTCACAATTGCTTATATCCACAATCGCTATATCAAGGCGTGGTTTGGGAAAATAATCCAAAACTGTTCTATTTAGGTATGCAAGACCAGTGGTACACTTTCAATATGTTTGATGCGCAAGCATGGTATGTGCGTGACATCATTTTGGGTCAAATTGATTTACCTGAGCAAGCGGAGATGCAAGCCCATTCACAAAAGTGGATTGCACGAGAAAGCAAGCTAAAAACGTCTGAGCAAATGGTGAAGTTTCAAGGTGAATATATCAAGCAATTGATTACTCAAACCGACTATCCAAGTTTTAACATTGATGCGGTAAATGAAATTTTTATGCAATGGAAAAAGCATAAAAAAGACAACATTATGGGCTTTAGAGATAAAACGTATCGTTCAGTGATGACAGGGAAAATGTCGAAGCCACATCATACGCCGTGGTTATATGCACTGGATGATTCTTTGGAAGCGTATCTCGATACTGAAAACAGAGAACAACAAGCCATATAGTTTCATTTGGCAATTCATGTAAATGGGTCGCTGAATAAAATATTGATCAATATTTTAAAATCCAAAAAGAGCTGTAGTTTTGCAGCTCTTTTTTATTGACTTTTAGAAAGTGAATAGAACAGGACTTTTAAAAGGGATGCGAAACATGATATATTTCATTAAACGTTTGTTCAGTGAAAATGTTGATGGCAAATTTACGTCAAGACCAAGCGCAAGAAACTAAAGAGAAATTATTGGTACAAGCAAGAAAATTATTTGCTGAAAAAGGCTATGCCAATACGTCGATTCGTGCCTTGGCGAAGTCTCTAGATATGTCGGAAGGGATTCTCTACCATCATTTTTCAGGTGGAAAGCGTGAAATTTTAGCAGTCATGGTGCAACAAGGTCTGGCTGAAGTGTTGATGGCCTTGAACCAAAAAAATCACAATTTAGAACAACAGCCCTTAGCCATTGTTTTAGCAACGCTTTATGAAATGTGCGAGCAACTTTTTAATCAAAGCCCTGAATTATTGAAAATTATCATGCGTGAAAGTGATGTGATGGGGCTTGAAGAAGTGCATATTATTCAAAATGTGATTCGTTCGCGGATTGAATGGTTGGCAAATCTATTAAGACAGCGTTGTGCTTTGGGTGAAGTGCGTGAGATGAATTTTGAATTGTCTGCACAACAGTTTCTTGCCATGAGCATCCAATATGCTTTGGGGAAATTATTGAATATGAATGTGGGTTATTCATTGTCAAAGCAACAAGATCGTCAGGCGATTGTTGAACATACTTTGATGCTTTGGGCACCGATTTCTTAAATTTTTTAATTTTTAACTGAACGTTTGTTCAGTAAGTTTTATTCATTCATGAGGTATTCACATGTATTTTGGACACTTTGCAGTAGGCATGGCATTAAAAGCCAAATATCCACAAACACCTGTTTTACCTGTCATCTTGGGAGCAGGGTTTTTAGACTTAATTAATGGGACTTTGGTGGCGACAGGCATCGAAAAAGTTACGCCAAATTTGGATGCTTTACCTTATTTATATTTTGATTTGACCTTTATTGATTGGGATCATTCTTTATTGATGGCAATCATTTGGTCGCTCTTTTGGGGTGCGTTATTTTTTAAAAATAAGCAAATCGCCATCATTGCGACCTTATCTTGTTTTCTGCATTTTATCGCAGACTTACCGATGCATAATGCTGATATGGCATTGTATCCCTTTGCGCAACAACATCTAGGTTTGGGGTTATGGGGCAAATTGGGAATAGGTGCATGGGTTTTAGAAATTGTATTTTCAATTGTTCTATTGGCTTATGCATTTATTCAGCATAAAAAGCAGGGCGAGAATATCTTCTGGCAAGTGGTTTTGATTGGATTGTTGGCTGTGCAAATGTCACCGTGGACATCACCAATGAAACATGTCGCAATGCTATCTGAACCCAATGCTTCAATCACACATGGTATTTTTGTGGCGATTGGATTTGTAATTCCAACGTTGATTTTGGCAGTGCTATATCGCCGTAGTGGAAAACGGAAATTACAACTTTCGGCTTGAGTCAGATTTCGAGTGATCTCCTAAATTGATCAGGCGTCACTTCCATCCAACGCTTAAACATGGCAATAAAAGCCGAGGCATTGGCATAACCCAAATCTAGTGCAATGCCTTCAACGGTTTTTCCTTCACTTAACATACTCATGGCTTTCATTACTTTTAAGCGTTGTCGCCATTCATTTAACGACATGCTCAGTTCTTTTTGTGCCAAACGCGCAAGGGTGCGTTCTGTGGTATTGATCTGCATAGCCAGTTCAGACAGGGCACTCTGATCAGCTGGATTGTCATGTAGATAATTCAAAATTTGCTTGAGCGTCGGATGATCGGTATGTGGTAAATAACTTGCCACATATTGTGCATGGTGCAACTGATCAAGAAGCACTTGTAAGAGCCGTAAATGTTCAGCTGTATCCGTAATCGGGTGTTGTTTTAAATGCAATAAAATTGCACTGACCAAAGGTGCGGTTAATAAAATCCCCGCCTGTTGTGGTAGTTGTTGACATAATGATTCGTGAATATACAAGGTTGCATGGGATACCGAGGTACGGTTTAAACCACTATGTTGCAAATTCGGGGGTAACCACAAGCCATAAGGGGGCGGGGTAATATAATTGGTCTGATCAATATTCACTTCCATCACGCCATTAAAGGCATAGACAAATTCTCCCCAAGCATGCCCATGAAGAGGATAAATCGACAATGCAGGATCATCTCGAAAATCAATCCAAAGTGGTGCTTCAATTTCATCATTGGTCAATAATTGAGTGTAATTTTCAGCTTGTAGGGCTTTTTTATTGATTTTATGGGGCATCTGAAATTTGCCTGAATTTGAGGATGGTTTGTCTGTCTTGGAGTATATCTTATAAAAGTGACAGGATTATAGTGAGTCTATTGTATCAGTCAGGATAAATATCGTGGATATGCGTAAAGCACTTGATGCCAAAGCATCAGGTTTAATGATCATGCTGTGTATGATTTGGGGCTTGCAACAAGTGGTTTTGAAGCTTGCAGCCGTAGATATTGCACCAATCATGCAAATCGCAATTCGATGTGGGCTTTCTGCATTGATGGTTTATCCATTGATTCGACTTCCGCAAGGTGTCGGCTTATTCTCCAAAGATTATTTACTGGCAGGGATGTGGTTGGCATTTTTATTCTCAGCCGAATTCTTTCTCGTTGCAGAAGCTTTACGTTTTACTTCTGCATCACATACCGTAGTTTTACTCTATACCGCACCGATTTTTGTCGCATTGGGGCTAAATTGGAAATTTGCCTCTGAACGACTTTCTGCTTTGCAATGGACAGGAATCTTTATTGCCTTTGTGGGAATTGTCGTTACTTTTATGGGAAAAGACACTCAAACAGGGCAATTCTCCAAAGTGCTTTTGGGCGATGCGATGGCATTACTTGCAGGGATCATGTGGGCTTTAACCACGATTTCATTGCGTTTAACCAAACTTGCCGAAGCGCATCCGACACAAACTTTGTTTTATCAGTTGATGGGCGGTTTTATTCTACTCATGCCTATGGCATTTGCTTTAGGGCAAACTGAAATTCGTTGGACTTTACTCACCTTTTCAAGTTTGGCATTTCATACTTTGATTATGTCTTTTGCTAGTTTGATGATTTGGTTTTGGTTATTGAGAAACTATCTAGCTAATCATCTTGGGGTATTTTCATTCCTCACACCGCTGTTCGGGATCGCATTCGGTATTATTTTCTTAGATGAAAAGCTTGAAGTGAATTTTATGATTGGCACTGCTTTGGTGATGTTGGGAATTTTAGTGGTGAGCTTACAAGGATGGATTCAGCGTAAAGTATTGCACATTTCTGAGTGATCTTATTTTCAATGTATTGTGCGATGATTCTCAAGTGCAAGATTCTCAAGTGAAGCATGCACTTGAGAATCGTATTATTTATTGACAAATAATCAGCTATTTATCATCTAAAATGGTTGAAAGCGGAATAGATAACTTCGCTGCCAAATATTCATCAGATTCGATCAATGTTGGTCCGATATGCTTCATCCACACATCATCGTCATGGACATGTTCGACATCCTTACGCCGTGGCAAGGTATATGGTAATGAGGTATAAAATGACCAAAAATCAATTTCATCAAGATTTCTCACCAAAACATACTCATTATTATCAGTACGTTTGATGAGGTTCTGTTTTTCTAATAATTGTACATAGACAGGCCAACGTCCAATTTCACCGCGTCCTAAAATATCTAGGGCTTCGACATCGGTGACTACTTCACCTGTTTTTTGTTTTTTATAAAACAGTTCTAAAATATCCAGCATCATCAAAACAGGGTGGCGAGTCTGAATTTTCCCTGTATGAAATGCGGTCAGTGCATAACTAATCTCAACGCCCAAAAGCACGATATTCCATGAGAGGAAAATCCAGAGTAGGAAAATTGGGATCGCTGCAAATGCACCATACACAATGGTATAACTGGTGAAATTCGCCATGACAAAACCAAAAAGATTTTTCAATAATTCAAAAGCGATTGCACCAAATAATCCTGCAATTGCCGCAGCTTGAATTGGAATGCTGCGATTTGGAATAGTCCAATAGAGAATGAAAAAGCCTAAAACAGTTAAGCCAAAGGAAACCAACATCAATAAGATGGAGCTATCCACCTGATAACCTGCAAAATTATTACTCAGGACACTCATTGACGCCATTGCAGACGAAATGACAAAGGCACTTCCCAGTAAAATAGGTCCAAGCGAAATAATTGTCCAATAGCGCATAAAGCCGATAATACCATTCCGTGTTTCTTGGACACGCCAAATACGGTTAAATACAGTTTCAATACTGGTCAGCATGAGCACAGTAGTTACGAATAGAAATAATACCCCGATGACTGTTAAATTACTGGAGTTATCGGTAAAGACATTAAAGGCTTTATCAAATGCAATACTGGTTTTCGGCAGGAAGTTGCTATAAATCATCTGTTGAAGCTGTTGTCGTGCAGGCTCTAAGGCTTTAATCGATGAAATGATGACAAGGAAAACTGTCAACATCGGTACAACTGCGAACAAGGTGGTATAGGTCAAGGAACCTGCTTGTTCACGACAGCGATCTGCTTCAAAACGACGAATCACGAAAAGAATAAACTGAAACCAAGTTTTCTGATAAAAGGGTAATTTTTTAAGTAATTCAATCATATATCTTTGATCTCAGCTATTCTTCAATTGCTTTTTAATTTATCTTTCGCTATTTACTCAAATAGCTTACCCAAAAATACAGAGAAATACCGTATAGTTTTCTTTTAATTCAAATTTAAATTATCACTATGCAACCTTATGTTCTTGTTCTTTATTATAGTAAATATGGCTCAACCAAAGAAATGGCACATTTGATTGCCAATGGAATTGAAAGCGCAGGTGTTACAGTCAAAATTCGTACAGTGCCCAATTTAGCGACTGTCGTGACTGAGGCTGCTGCAAGTATTCCAGAAGAGGGTGATATTTACTGTACTTTGGATGATTTGCAAAATTGTGCAGGTTTGGCACTAGGTTCGCCAACCCGTTTTGGCAATATGGCTTCGGAAATGAAGTATTTTTGGGATCAAACCACCAGTCTTTGGCTCAATGGTGCTTTGCACAATAAACCTGCCTGTGTATTCACTTCTTCAGGTTCGATGCATGGTGGTCAAGAAAGTACACTATTAACCATGTTGCCACCTCTGTTCCATCACGGGATGATGATTATGGGGCTGACCAATGCCAATCCAGCACTATCGAATACTAAATCAGGCGGAACGCCGTATGGTGCAACGCATGTCAGTGGACCACGCCATGATCAAAGTTTGAGTACAGATGAAAAGTCATTGTGTGAAACACAAGGGAAGCGTTTGGGTGAGGTGGTGAGAAAACTGAGTGTTTAAGTTTTAAATTTGATGCTAATTGAGCCTAATATATAATTAGCATCAAAGCCCATATTTTTTCCAACCACCTGAAAAATGATGTTTTTCATCAATACGCCATTCACCTTCGATGAGAAGCAATGTATAGCGATTTTGCCCTTCTAAACGATCACGGGTAAAAATATACAGCTTCTTTTTACTTGCATGGTCAATATCAGTCATGATTTCATCGGTATAGCTGAAATTAGGTGCATGTGAATAATGTAAACCATCTGGGCGATAGCCATGACGTGGCTTATCTGTGCAATATTGCTGAAAAATCTGTTGGCATTTTTGTTGAAGTTCGTCGCAGAAACCGATTTGTTCAGCAGATGCTTCCCATTGATTTATTGCTTCAAAGAAATGGATTAGTTTAGCTTTGGCGTCCTCAATTTGAGTATGACTAAAATATTGTTTATTTTTCTTTTGTAAATCACGTTGGTTTTGTTCGAATTCTGCAATTTGTGCAGCACTAAACATATTAGCAATCACTCGCAATTTAGGATGTTGTGCTAAAGTCATTAAGCCATCAAAACTCACTTGGGTATCATGTAGTAACAAGGTTGAAAGTTTTGGGATGTTGAGAAAGTATTGCAAGGTTTGATCATTCACCTGAGTATTGCAGACCCAAATACAATCCAACTTTTTATGATTTGTAAAAGATTTGAAACCGTCTCCAGTCAATTTTGAATTTACAATGAATAAGTAATTTAAACTTTGAATTTGAGACAAGTGGGTTAGGGCGACATCAGAAACTTGGGTATTTTCAAAATTTAGATTAACCAATTTCGGAAGTTGTGCAATTTTTTCGAAATGATGTTCTGAAAGAATACATTGTTTAAAAGATAGCCCCAATAAGCGTTTACATTGTAAGATATATTCAATTTCCTCGTCTGAAAATTGATGATTCTCGAATTCTAATGTTGTTGTGGATGGCTTAGATTGCTCAATTTTAATGTGCATTTTCTATAATTTACCCTGAATTTGGAACACAAAGATTCCAAAATTTTAATTATGTATAGATTTTATAATTTGGAATGCTAAATAAACAAAGCTCTTTTGTGATGTAAATAATCATTGAAAAGAGCATCGTTCTTTTACAGGAATTCTATAATCGTATTAATTTACATTAAACCGGTGTTTGCAGTTTTTGCATTGATAATCAAAGAAAATATTTTGATCGACAATCACACCTGCTTTTTTACCAAAGCGATTACCAAGGAAACCACCTGTAATTCCGACACTAATTGCCCCAACAAATGTTCCGACAGTTCCGCCAACGATGACACCTAAAGGGCCAGCAACCGTTCCAATTGCCGCACCGATTGAAGCGCCAGAAGCTGCGCCACCAACTGTTCCTGCGGCAGCACCTGCGGAAGTCAGTAACACACTGCCTGCTTTGCCTAAAAGTTGTTCGTGATCACGTCGTTCTAGGTCTGTAGAGCCACACTTTGGGCAACTTACACTTTGTTCATCAGTCATTGATTTGTACTCACTCAATAAAGTCCATTTTTCTTTATTAAGCCATGATTAATCTATATTTTTATTCAAAGTATCTGATTTTATAGTGATTTAAGAATATTTAATCACTCAAAACTCTTGAAACAACCATGTCAGATACATGACATATTTTTGATTGTAAACGAAAGACCAGATAAGTCTTTATATTTTATGTGAATACAATCGAAACATGAATCAAGTCATTTTCTTACAAACATGAATTTTATGGGCGGACTCGCATTAAACTTTCTTGGGTCACACTACACACCAATTTACCATTTTGCCAAAATTGACCATAGTTAATACCACGTGATTGACTTGATCGTGTCGCATGCATGTCATAGAGCAACCAGTCATCTACACGAAATTCACTATGAAAATAAATCGCATGATCTAGACTTGCACTGCGAACACCACCATTGACATAGCTAATGCCATGTGGTCGTAGCGAAGTGGTGAGCAGATTGTAGTCTGAGTAATATGCCAAAATGGCTTGGTGGAACATGGGAATATCAAAGTCATGGGTTAATGGATCAAAAGTCTGAACATATTCTGCGTATTGTGCATCTGCTTTTTCTGGGCGAAATGGATTGACGGGATTCACAGGATGCATTCTTAAATCGAACTGGCGCATGACAACTTCACGCATGAATTCAGGAATATCATTTTGATTGAGTATTTTAAGCTCTTGTTCTGATTTAAAGCTTTCTGGCAAAGGATATTCTGGTGCAGCAGTTTGATACTCCAAGCCTTGTTCAGGTTTGGCAAAGGAAATCATCGCTGAAAATATTACTGCACCATCTTGTAGTGCGTAAACTTGGCGAGTGGCAAAGCTTTTACCATCACGTAAATTTTCTACTTTATAAAGCACAGGTAGGTCAGTTCGTCCACTACGAATAAAGTAGGCATGTAGTGAATGTGCAGGGCGATCTGTGGTTTTGGAGGCAGCAATTAGAGACTGCCCAAGAATTTGCCCACCAAATAAATGTGTTCCAAATAGATTGGTACATTGCCCTTGAAAAAGGTATTCATCCATTTTCTGCACATTGAGTAAGTTAATAAGATTCTGAGTAATTGATTCCATTCTATTTTATTGACCTAAATTTTATTTCTAAAAACAATATAGTTGAAAATGTAGGTTAAATGAATGGTCAAAATGATGCTTATATTTTCAAAAAGTATAAAAAAGAGCGCATAGCGCGCTCGATTTTAGATACAAGGCTTTGTTCGAGATTATTCTTTCACAAAAGTCACAGTACCATTTGCCAATGACTCAACACGAGCCAATGATTCAACACGGTAACCTTTATCAAGTAAAAGTTGACGACCTGGTTGGAAAGATTTTTCAATCACAATACCAATACCGACAACATCAGCTTCAGCTTGATGAATCAAATCTGCAAGACCTAATGCTGCTTGACCATTTGCCAAGAAGTCATCGATCACTAAAGCTTTGTCGCCTTTGACAATGTGCTTTTTAGAAATCGCAATGGTACTTTCAATTTGTTTGGTAAAAGAGAATACTTTTGAACGGTATAAATCATCTTTAAGTGTTAAAGATTGATATTTACGGGCAAAAATAACGGGTACACCAAGTTCCAAACCAGCCATCACAGCAGGTGCAATACCTGAAGCTTCAATTGTGATGATTTTGGTAATACCTGCGTCTTTAAAAAGACGAGCAAATTCTTGACCAATGAGCTGCATCATCGCAGGGTCAATTTGATGGTTTAGAAAAGAATCGACTTTCAGAACTTGATCAGATAGAACGATACCTTCAGCTAAGATTTTCTGTTCTAGTGCGTACACAGGGAGAATCCTCTAAGGGCAAGGTGCTTTTTAAAGCAAAGGCGTATTTTAAAAAGCACCCAAAAAAATGCAAGCTGAATTTAACTAAATGGTGAAAAATCTCTTATTTTTTGTAACCTGTTAAGGTTAAGTTATAAGAAGTATTGCCATCGACGTGTGACATTTTCACAGGTGCATAGTCTAATTGTGGTGCTAACCAAAAGATTGAGCTTTTAGCTTTATTGTCATGGGTGAGTACAACTTTAATGGTGTTGTATGTTCCCGCAGGTGTTTTTACTGTTTCAGTGCCTTGTTTAACAAAGTGACGAGTATCTAAACCTTTGGCATCCGCGATCAAATAGCTTGATTTTAAACCACCCGCTTTTAAGTCTTCACGAACTTGAAGTTCAGCATTTAACTCATCCAATGCACCTGCTTTCCAAGCAAAAGAACGCGGCGTGTCTTTTTTCTTGGTGTTAATGGTTTTGCTGTTTGGATTAAAGTTAATGGTCATGGTATCGCTATGTACCAAAATTTTACTGGTACGGCTAAAACTATTTGAAGTGATTTGACCATTACTAAAGTTAAAGTTACTGGTTTCACTAGCAGATGCCATACCAATCGCTTTGGCAGTAAAGACATATTTCCAATTATTACCGCTTTGGCTCAGAGTACGTGTAGCTGAACCTAAGTTTTTACCATTGTAAGCAAACTGATAACTTGCTTGGAATGGACTCATGGCAAGCGCATTGCTTGAAAATCCCACTAAAAGCATTGCAGTTGAAAGACCTGTTGCCATGCTCAATGTTTTGAATAATGTTTTTGCCATCATTAAATGTCCTATGCATTTAAAAGTCTGAGTCTATTATGG
Organism: Acinetobacter sp. WCHAc060033; assembly: GCF_004209125.1. Lineage (NCBI taxonomy): Bacteria > Pseudomonadati > Pseudomonadota > Gammaproteobacteria > Moraxellales > Moraxellaceae > Acinetobacter > Acinetobacter sp. WCHAc060033. The sequence continues at coordinate 37,297 of NZ_SGSW01000032.1, forward strand.
AGGCTAATTCGGTATAAAATATCAAATTTTTAATTAAAACTGTGAACTTATGTATAAGTTTTGAGTATTTAGCCTTGAAATTTAATTACTGATATTACGTACTTCAAAAGTAAAGTATCGTTTTAAACTGTTTTGAAGCTTACTCAGCGGAGTCTTACATCAAAAGTTTTGATTTAGGGATTAGCCTTCCGCTGGACTTACTTTTCTTTCGGGAAAATGAGAAGCGAAGCTTCGTAAGAAAACCACCTTGCGGAGCGTTGCTCCTCACCGCAAAACTCGTCAACTACCATCTTTTGATTGATATATTGCAGAAACGTTAACTTACAGATGTAGTCCTGCCTCAAACACGTTGCGGATGACGTTATCGCGTATCTATTTTTTATCGAGATGCAATTTGTGATTTTGATGTTACTGCGTAACATCAGTTAATCATCATTCTTTTGTTTGATTGGTGTGACTTCGCTGTCTATATAGTCATCATCATCTTCCCAATCATCAAAACGATCTTCACGGAATTTACTAAATAGTGCAGTGAGATTGACATTGCCAATCACCACCAATTCCGCTTCTCGTAATTCAGCATGATTAACATGAACTTTATTCAATGCATCGATGATAGAACGGTTTTTGCCTAACCAGCGATTCAGGTCTAAATGAAGTAATTCATCTTTAACTGTGACAACTTCAAATTTCTCTAAGATCATACCGAGTGGATCTTTTTTTAATATTTTCTGATAGAAAAATAGCGCCGATTTAACCCCAATTTTATAGAACCAGCTTGGATATTGGGCTTCAATCACTTGGGTATTACTAATCTGTTCAAATACGATCAGTTGCATATCTTTATTGAGTTCCATTTGAATCAATTTTAGATCTACAGAAAGTACCAGATGCATGCCTTTTACATTCAGTGTTGCATAGAGTCTTAACCAGTCATCATGTAGGTCAGCGTGTAAGTCTTCTAAAATTTTTACGTTGTCTGTGACATAGCGCTGAAAGGTTGCATTTAAAAATACTTGAGAAACTGGAAACTCGCGTTCTTCTTCTATAAAACCTTCGGCTTTTTGGTATACTTGTCGAATACGTTTAGCAATGTTAGAAAGCAGCGTCGGCATAAGTATTGTCCCAAATCATCAACATTTTAAGGTGATAAACTTGTCGATCATTAAAAAAATTAAGTCTAAGGATTGCAGTTTAACAAAAAACATTGCACCATTTTTAGTGTTTTAAAATTACGTCGTTATTTACACTCATTCAGTCGCAAAGTTGCTGAATAATGTCAGATTAAGCTTATTTTAATGCGTTTTAAATTTGGCGGTTGGGGAATTTTGTCGGATAAATGTCATGATAAAAAAATTATATGCAGATACCAAGCATTCAGACTATTGGTGGCAAGATCCGTTATTTATCGGTGCTGTCTCAGTTGCAGTCATTACGCATCTGCTTTTTTTATCGATCCAATTTGGCATGCCTCAACAAAATGATGCTGCGACCAAAGAAATCGCGATCTCAATTCGACCAAGTGAAGACAAAGTCAAAGATGCGGACTTTCTCGCTCAAGCTGATCAGCAGGGTTCAGGGACATTCCGTAAAGAACATCGTATGTCCAGCGATATGCCTGCTCAAGCAGAAGATCAAAGTGCTGGGGATCAGCAGTTACAAGCTTTGGAACAAATGCAACAAAAGCGTGAATTAAACTTTGAAGAAAAAGTATTGATGACGGTTTTAAGTTGGCAGAAACAAGCCGAACAAAATGATCGTAAAAAAGCCATGGAAGAGTTGCAAAGCCAAATGCAAGCTAAGGCTGCAATGGTGGCAAGCTTAGAGGCGCAATATTTACAGAAACAACAAAATTTTAGTAAGCAACAGAAAATTAAAACCCTCGATGGTATACAAGCTAAACAAGATGCTTCAGCTGGTTATTTAGATAAGTTTCGTGAAAAAGTCGAAATGTATGGCAACCGTTATTATCCTGATCTTGCGAAGCAACAACGCCTTTCTGGTGAGGTTCGTTTGATGGTGATTTTAAATAATGAAGGTGGAATACGAGCAATCCGTCTGGTAGAAAGCTCAGGGCATTCAATCTTGGATGAAGCAGCCAAGAACTCAGTCCGTAAGGGTGCGCCGTTTGGGCGCTTTGATTCCAAAATGAAGGACATTTCAGAGCTACGTATTATTCGAACTTGGCGCTTTGATCCTGCGGAAGCTGAGTTTGAAGTACGTTGATTGATGAATAATGATTCATTCATCAATCTAATTGAGTCAATTATTAAGGATAACGTCTTAAAACTTCACAGATTTCAACACTAAAACTTTCATACCATTTTTCTTTACCGATGCCTTGTGCTGCTTGGTGTTCTGCATCTTTATGCCAAGCCTGAATATCTTCAAGTGAGTCCCAATAAGACAGTGCGATTTCAAAACCATTTTCAGCGATAGATTCAAACTGTTTACAATTAAATTGGCTTAAGGCTTTATCACGTAAACGTTGCGCTGTTTGAAAATATTCAGGATCTAGCTGTTTTACTTTGGCTTTAAAAATCACAACATATTTCACAATGATTCCTTATTGCTGATTCAGATAATGGTTTGACTACAACAAATTATTATCATGTGCTTGAATTGGTGGCGGTGTTGGTTTTCCGAGCGTTCCTAGTAATTCAATTTCAATCATACGTACCATCGAATCAAGCGGTAAGTCATTGCTTTGTGTGCCAAAAGGCTCTTCGATTTCTGAACTCAGTGCATCTAAACCTAAAAAAGTATAAGCCAAAATTCCGACTAAAAGTGGAGTTGCAAGACCTAATAAAGAACCTAAGCTAAATGGCAACATAAAGCAGAAAAAGTACACCGTACGATTGAGTAATACTGAATATGCAAAAGGTAATGGCGTTGTTGCAATACGATCACAACCCGTTTGAACAAGGCTGAGTTCATTGACATGCTCATTTAACTGCGTATAAATAATATCGGAAATTTCACCTTCTTTTAGTGCTTGCATCAGTTCCCATTGAATCAAACTGAGCGTGTATTGTGGTGCATTATTCTGTTGGTACAGCTGTGTTAAAGCCTGTTGGCTCATGCCACTGGTTTGTACAAGTGCATCAGGATTCATGGTTTGATGTCTTAAGCGATCACGTAACACATTGGCATAGACAATCACATGTTGAATGATTCGTTCACGACGACCTTGAGGGAAAATACGACAGTCACGGTCAAAGTGTCGTGCATTGGCGATGAGCATGCCCCAGAGCTTACGCGCTTCCCACCAGCGGTCATAACATGCAGTATTTTTAAAACCTAAAAAGATCGAAAGCACTACACCGATCAGGGTGAAGCCGACAAGAGGAAGTTCCGGAAAACGGTAAATGTCAGTATATTCAATACCTCCGACAATTGCTGAAATCAGCATCACAAAGCCGAGCGGGGGTAAAACCTTGGGTAAAATCGTTCCACGCCAAGAAAATAACAGTTTTAGGGTGTCGTTTTGTTCACGAACAATCATTGCATTTGTATCTATATTTTTTAAGTGATCTTCACTGCTTCATGGGCACTTGTCAACAGTATTCGCAGGGAAAGTCTTCGATTTGATAAGCGCATGTTCAGCAAACGAATAACTTTGCTCAGAAGCAATAATAATATGATCCAATAATTCTATTTCAAGCAGTTGACATGCAGTCAAAATTTGTTGAGTTAAATCGTAATCTTCACGTGAAGGTTTGGCAAAACCTTTGGGGTGATTATGTGCGATCACAATAAAGGTGGCATGCTTTTGAATGGCATAACGCAATAATTGGTTGATGGAAATATTGCAATAATTGATGGAACCAAAAAATAATTTCTTGAAACTGATTTTGCGTAACTGACTGTCTAAGCAAAGTACAGCAAAAACTTCTTGTGCTTCACCGAGCAATTCATAACGTAAATAATCACGAATTAAATCAGAACGGCTGAGATCTAAACCTTGATCTAACTGATGTTTTAGATAACGTCGACCGAGTTCTTTCACTGCCATGAGTTGTGAATATTTGGTATCTCCAATGCCATGAAATTGTCTTAAATCTTCTAAAGATGAATCAAAGACCGCATTTAAATTGCCAAAGTGTTGGATCAATAAACGTGACAACTCCACTGCAGAGTGTTGCTTAGAGCCTGAGCGTAGAAAAATAGCCAGTAGTTCTGCGTCGGATAAACTGTGCGCACCTTGTAAAAGTAAGCGTTCTCTTGGGCGCTCTTGTTCTGGCCATTGTTTAATGGACTGGTGAGGCAAGGATGTTGTGGAATTATTCATTATTGTTCACATTTTAAAATTATTTTACTTTTCATATTTCTCCTCTGAACTGCTTGGGAGATGCTCTATTTAATGCTATTGTGAGCGCCACTGCAACAGAAAGGTGACTTGATCGTGAGTTTCGATCTCAGTGTATTTTCTAATAAAAACATTATTCTCGCTGTTACTGGTGGTATCGCTGCCTATAAAAGTGCCATTCTAGTACGCCGTTTAAAGGATTATGGCTTTAATGTACGTGTGGTCATGACCAAAGGCGCTCAAGCATTTATTACGCCATTAACCTTTCAAGCCTTATCTGGCAATCCTGTGCATACTGAATTATTAGACCCAGAAGCGGAAGCAGGCATGGGGCATATTGAGTTAGCACGATGGGCGGATTTGATTCTGGTTGCTCCTGCAAGTTGTGACACGATTGCTAAGTTTGCAGCAGGTTTGGCAGATGATTTACTCAGCACCATATACTTAGCCACCAAAGCACCTGTCTGGGTTGCACCAGCAATGAATCAACAAATGTGGGCGGCAAAACCAACTCAGCGCAATTTAAATACTTTGGTTGAAGATGGTGTGCATGTGATCTTGCCTGAATCAGGCTCACAAGCATGTGGTGATGTCGGTTTGGGACGTATGCCTGAACCTGAAGATCTAGCAGAACAAGTCAAAGATTATTTCCATCAAGCGCAGCGTGCGATTGCTGAAAAGTTTGGTTTATTGGCAGGCAAGCGTGTGGTGATTACCGCTGGACCTACACGAGAAGCAATTGACCCTGTACGTTATATTTCTAACCACAGTACTGGTAAAATGGGCTTTGCGATTGCCGCTGCATGTTATAGCGCAGGGGCAAAAGTGACTTTATTGGCAGGTCCAGTGAGCCTAGATACCCCAAATGGTGTTAAACGAATTAATGTTTCTTCTGCTATTAAAATGTTAGATGAAAGTTTGCATCAACTCGAAGAAGGTTGTGATGTATTTATCGCAACAGCAGCGGTGGCTGATTATCGTGTGGCAGAAGTGGCTGAACATAAAATCAAGAAAGCAGGCGATGAGCTGAATGTTTCTTTGATTAAAAACCCTGATATTGTCGCAACCATTGCCAAGCAAGAAAAGCGCCCATTTATGGTGGGGTTTGCAGCAGAAACACGTAACGTAGAAGAATACGCAGCTGGGAAATTAGTTGCGAAAAAACTGGATATGATTGCGTGTAATGATGTGTCCCGTGCAGACATTGGATTTGCTTCTGATGAAAATGCCATGATTGTGTTCTTTGCAGAGCAATATCAAATGGAAAAACGTGATCTTGAAAAAGCCTCTAAGCAAGAAATTGCACAGCAATTGGTGGAAGCGATTCATGATGCTTTGCACAATGAAATAGAGCCTGTTTAGTACTGAATTTTAGACATAAAAAATGCAACGAATTCGTTGCATTTTTTATTGGTATTTTTTGAACTTTTAAATTATGTTTAATCTTAAAAATGGATAATCATTCAAATAGCCAAAGTTTTAAGGAAGATCAAAATGATCAAAAAAACGTTAGCCACGATGATGCTTGTTTCAACTGTTGCAATCAGTTCAATGAGTTTTGCTGCAAGTTTAGAAGACAATATGAAAACGCTTGGAAAAAATTATAAAGCGTTTAACCAAACCAATAATGCTGCAGAAGCCAATAAAGCACTCGATAATATGCGTGCTGCTGCAACGGATGCAAAAAAAGTGAAGTTGAAAGGTCGGGGTGATGCCAAAGCACCAACTTCAACACAGTTATATGATCAATTGATTGCTCAAATTGACAAAACACAGGCTGTGGTAAAAGCAGGGCATTTAGATCATGCCAAAATGGAAGGCAAGAAAATTGCAGAGATTCGTGATCAAGGGCATAAAATTTATCATTAATTGATATCAATTCTTGCCAGTGATAATTCAAAAACCGCTAGTTGGATTACTAGCGGTTTTTATTTTTTAAGGCTAAAACATAAAAATATTCAAACTGCACATGATTCGGATTTTTTCTTTTCGATGTTACTGCTAAGTTAAAACAAGAAGATGAGGGAAATATGATGCAAGCACAGATTCAGTTTGAACGTATTACTAAAGCTATTGAATATATTCAAAACCATTTTAAAGATCAGCCGAATTTAGATGAGGTTGCCGAGCATTTGCATTTAAGTCCCGCGCATTTTCAACGCTTATTCACGGAATGGGCGGGAACTAGCCCGAAGAAATTTTTGCAATATATCAGTTTGACGCATGCTAAAAATATTCTAAAACAAGATCGTAGTGTATTTGATGCAACCTTTGAAACAGGATTATCCAGTACCAGCCGCTTACATGAATTATTTGTACAAATTGAAGGCATGACGCCTGCTGAATATAAAAATGGTGGGGAAAATCTTAAAATTAATTATCAGTGTACAGATACTCGATTTGGCAGAGTTTTTATTGCTTCAACCTCAAAAGGCATTTGTAAAATGTCTTTTATTCAGGATGATATAGAGGCATTAAATGAATTAGTTGAACAATTTCCAAAAGCTCAATTTATTTGGCAATCAGATGAGTTACAAGAAAATGCGCTCTCCATATTTTCATTGGAGAATGTAGATTTACCACAAATTAAATTACATCTGAAAGGCACGGATTTTCAGCTTAAAGTTTGGGAAAGTTTGTTAAAAATTCCTATGGGACAACTTTCTACTTATGGCGAGCTCGCCAAACATATAGATGCTCCAAAAGCCTCTCGTGCAGTGGGCACAGCCATTGGTTCAAATCCTGTGGCTTTTTTAATTCCTTGCCATCGAGTGATTCAAGCAACGGGTGTTCTAGGTGAATATCATTGGGGGAAAGCTCGAAAAACGGCAATGATCGGTTGGGAAGCAGGGCACTGTCATGAGCCAGTCTAAGATAATTTCAGAACAAATCGGCTTTGATTTAGAAAACTCTGAAATGCGTATCAATAAAAATTTATTACCTCAAGATGGAACAGTTCATTATTTTGGCAAAGTCTTAGATCATGATAGTGCAAACTATTATTTCAATCAGTTATTGCAAACTATAGAGTGGCAACATGATCGTGCAGTTATTTTTGGAAAAATGATTGTAACGAAGCGGAAAGTGGCTTGGTATGGAGAACAGGATTTTTCTTATCGTTATTCTGGAACGGAAAAACATGCATTGCCATGGACGAGTGAGTTATTGGCATTAAAGCAGTTGATTGAATCTCAAACTGGCGAAACATTTAATTCATGTTTATTGAACCTTTATCACTCAGGTGAAGAGGGGATGGCATGGCACAGTGATGGTGAAACAGATTTAAAAAAGAATGGGGCAATTGCTTCGTTGAGTTTTGGTGCAGAACGAAGATTTTTATTTAAGCATAAGAATACGCAAGAAAAAGTTGAAGTCTTATTGGAACATGGCAGTTTATTGGTCATGAAAGATTGTACCCAAAGCTTTTGGTTACACGGTTTACCACCGACGAAGAAAGTGAAGACATCACGAATTAATCTGACGTTTAGAACAATTATTTCAAAGCAAAAAAGACCGCATAAAGCGGTCTTTTGAATCAAAACTTAATCCAAGAGAATTAAGCTTGACCTTCAGCAGCAGCGGCTTGAGCACGTTCCATATTCGCTTCGAACTCGGCATCAAAGTTGATTGGAGTAAGAAGTAATTGAGGGAAGCTGCCTTTAGTCACAAGATCATTCACCGCTTCACGTAAGAATGGGAACAAAATGTTCGGGCAGTAAGCGCCTAAGATATAAGGAAGACGGTCTTCTTCGATACCATCAATCAAGAAAATACCAGATTGAGTTACATCGACGATAAATGCAGTATCACCGGCATTATTCGCTTGAACCACAACTTTTAAAGATACTTCAAAGTGTGTTTCATCAATTTTTTCAGCAGCAGAAGACAAATTGATGTTGAGTTCAGGTTGCCATTCTTTGGTAAAAACTTGAGCCCCAGGCACTTCAAAAGAAATATCTTTTGTATAAATACGTTCTAAAGCTAATTGTGGTTGAGCTTGTTGTTCTTCACTCATTCTTTATTCCTTAAATTCTCAGAAGTGATTTGTAAAACAATTCATTATGCAAGTAATTCATCGAGCTTGCCTGCTTTTTCTAAAGCATAAAGCTGGTCAAAACCACCGATAAATTCATTATTAATAAAAATTTGTGGCACGGTACGGTGCTTGGTTTTTTGCATGAGCTCAAGCTTAACTTCTGGTGCTTCCTGATCCAGATTGATTTCAGAAAAAGTTACACCTTTACGCTCAAGTAAAGACTTTGCACGTACACAGTAAGGGCAGAAAGTTGTTGAATAAACTTTTACTTCAGCAGTCATGTTGAGCTCCTATAGCTTATTTTTTAGCTTTAACCAATGGTAAGCCTTGGGCTTTCCAGTTACTAATACCACCATCTAAACGATAGCTATCTGCATGACCGACTTGTTGTAAGGCACTTCCTGCAACTTGACCCAAGTTACAGATGAACACCAACGGACGATCCGCAGCTTTTAACTCTTCAATATGCGTTGCAATTTGACTATATGGAATATTACGGCTACCACTGACATGTCCTTCACGGAAATCTTTAGCATCACGCAAATCAATCAACATCGCATTTTTAGCTTTTACTAAAATACCGAGTGATTGTGGTGAAATTTTACGACCACTACGTTGCCCTTCAAAAATAAAGAACAAAATAATCAGTGCCCCTAAAATACCAAATAAGAAGGGGTGATTCCCCATAAACTCAAACCAACGTTCCACAAGTCACCTAATTACAATCAAAAATTGCGTCGAGTATAGCGTATATATATGGTGATCAAAATCACCGCTTCAAGGTCAGCAACAAAGAAATTTAATTTTTTTGTTGTGCCTCAGTTATTTCTTCAATTAATCGTAAATAACTTTCATGTCGTCTGCCCAATATTTCACCTTCTTGCACGGCTTTTTTAATTGCACATTGCTTTTCATGGGTATGGGTGCAGTTGCGATATTGGCAATGTCCAATTAAGTTTGAAATTTCTGGGAATCCTGCATCGATTTTTTCTAAATCTAAATGCCACAGACCAAACTCTCGGATTCCTGGAGAATCAATCAATGCACCATTTTCACCAAAACGAATTAAACGGGTTGAGGTGGTGGTATGTTGTCCCAGTGCAGAGTTTTCAGAAATAATATTGGTCTTTTGTGCTGCGTCAGGAACAATGATATTAATCAGGGTACTTTTACCAACACCAGACTGCCCAACAAATGCAACTGTTTCATTGTCTAGTCGCTTTTCAAGCTCGCTAATATCACCCTCAGATTGAGTGATTAACACTTCATAGTCTAAGTCTTGATATTCTTTGAGCATATCTAGAATTGGATCATTTTCTTTGAGCAAGTCTGATTTGTTTAAGACCAATAAAACAGGAATATCTGCATCTGCACATGCCACTAAATAGCGGTCGATCAATGTCGGTGCAGGTTCTGGAAGTGGTGCAAATACAATGACAATTAAACTGATATTGGCAGCCACAGGCTTAACTTTATGATAACGATCTGGGCGTGTCAGCAATGAATTTCTTGGCTGAATCGCAGTGATAATGCCTAAACCCGTATTGGGATCAGCTTGCCATTTGACGCGATCACCTGTGACCAAAAGTTCTAAATTGGTACGGGTATGACAGCGCCAAACGCTATTGAGCTCGATGGGTTTCCAAAACGGTTCAGGTTCGCCGTCATTGACAATCGGCTTTTGCGGATGTGGGCTAGGCGTAGAAAGGGCTTGTACTTCGAGTTGTCGTCCATAATGTTGAACAACTAGACCTTCAAGGTCATTGGAGGTATCGAGGTCTTCTTGACGTGTTTGATGTTGTTTCTGAATGCGACGTTGCTGCTGTTCAGTTAAACGACGTTTACGAATTAAAGCCATTCATATCCTAAAAACCTTGAAAATTAGAACGCAAAAATACCATGATGGGCGAATGAATTACAGCGAAGTTGCAAGAAATTTGCTACTATTCTTGTTTTATTAGCCCAATAAGATTGCATGATATGAGCAGCACTCCAGATACCCGCTTGATTTGGATCGACCTTGAGATGACAGGGTTGGATACCGATAATGATAAGATCATTGAAATCGCAACAATTGTGACCGATGATAATCTCAACATCTTGGCGGAAGGGCCTGTGCTGGCTGTGCATCAATCAGATATTATTCTGAACGCAATGGATGAGTGGAATACCAAACAACATGGTCAGTCGGGTTTGATTGAACGTGTTCGTCGTAGCAAATTGACAGCTCAAGATGCGGAACAACAGACTTTAGAATTCTTAAAGAAATGGGTAAATGCGAAGTCTTCACCAATGTGTGGGAATTCGATCTGCCAAGACCGTCGTTTTATGCATCGCTTAATGCCAGAGCTTGAACAATTCTTCCATTATCGTAATTTAGATGTGTCTTCTGTTAAAGAGTTGGCGAAACGCTGGAGACCTGAAATTATGGGTGGTTTGAAAAAGAACGCATCACATTTGGCAATGGATGACATTCGTGATTCGATTGCAGAATTGAAATATTATCGTCAATATTTTTTCATTGCGAATCAAGACTAAATCTACCGTAATGTTCGTTTAAGTCGTAAAGTTAAATTAGAGGCATTTATTGCCTCTTTTTTATTCACTTTGTATTCTGGAATTTTCAGTTATACTGAGTGCGTATCATTTACGACAACTCGTTACAAAAAATAGCAAGCAGTACATTTGTTTGCATATAAAACGTTTTAATATCCTTTTATATATTTGAATTATTACAAAGAGATCGCTTATGCAAAGTAATAACCCGATTTTAAGCCGTGCGGAAACCTATGCGGATTATGAACAACCAATGACGATTCAAGGTGCAATTCAGAAGTCAGTTTTATTGACTGTGATTGCAGCAGTACTTGGTTTAGGTATTTTCTTTTATTGTATGCTCACCTTAAATGCAGGAATTGCTGTTGCATCTGCTATTGTCGGTGCAGTGGGTGGTCTGATTCTAGGCTTGATTACCACATTTAAACCGAATACAGCTCGTGTTTTAGCGATTCCTTATGCATTTTTTGAGGGTGCATTTTTAGGTGGTGTTTCTGTTATTTTTCAGATGAAATTTCCAGGCGTACCTTTACAAGCTTTATTGGCAACATTTGTGACGACACTGGTTTTATTTGCTTTATATAAGTTCCAAATCATTCGTGCAACTGAAAAATTTAAATCGATCGTGATCTCTGCTTCAATTGCGATTGCTTTGGTATTTGTTGTGCAGATCATCATGCGTTTAGCATTTGGAAGCAGCATTCCAGGTCTATTTGAAAGCTCTTGGTTAGGCATTGGTTTTGCTGCTTTTGTTGCTGTGATTGCTTCATTAAACTTGATCTTAGACTTTGATTTAATCGAATCGGCAGCAGCACAACGCGCCCCTAAATCATACGAATGGTTATGTGGTATCGCATTACTCGCAACATTGGTCTGGATGTATTATTCATTCCTACGTTTATTCAGTTTAATTTCTGGTGATGACTAATTTTTATATTGTTATTGACCAAAATAAAACGCGCTTGATATAGCGCGTTTTTTTATGTTTTTGGTAATCTTTTAAAAAAAGATGCATTATGCAATTTAGTTCTGTGTCAACTCTTGGCATTATGCTTACAAAATTGATCAAGTGAGAATTTCATGGCACAAGGACTATTGGCAGGTAAGCGTTTTTTAATTGCAGGTATTGCGAGTAAATTATCAATTGCATTTGGTATCGCTCAAGCACTTCACCGTGAGGGCGCAGAGCTTGCATTTACATATCCAAATGACAAACTTAAAAAACGTGTAGATGAGTTTGCTGAACAATTCGGTTCAACTTTAGTTTTTCCTTGTGATGTTGCTGTCGATGCAGACATTGACAATGCTTTTGCTGAACTTGCAAAACATTGGGATGGTTTAGATGGTGTGGTTCACTCGATCGGCTTTGCACCTGCAAATACCCTTGACGGTGACTTTACAGATGTAACAGATCGTGAAGGTTTTAAAGTTGCGCATGATATTAGTGCTTATAGCTTTGTTGCGATGGCACGTGCTGCAAAACCTTTGTTATTGGCTCGCCAAGGTTGCTTATTGACCCTAACTTATCAAGGTTCTGAGTCTGTAATGCCGAACTACAACGTTATGGGTATGGCAAAAGCATCTTTGGAAGCGGGTGTGCGTTATTTGGCGTCTAGCCTTGGTGCCGAAGGTATTCGTGTTAATGCAATCTCAGCAGGTCCAATCCGTACTTTGGCAGCTTCAGGCATTAAATCTTTCCGTAAAATGTTAGATGCCAATGAAAAAATTGCACCATTAAAACGTAATGTGACGATTGAAGATGTAGGTAATGCTGCATTGTTCCTTTGCTCACCTTGGGCGAATGGGATTACAGGTGAAATCCTTTATGTTGATGCAGGCTTTAATACCGTCGGTATGAGTGCATCAATGATGGATGCCGAATAATTTTTTACTCAATTTAAAAATAAAGCATTGAATTTATTTTAAAATCAGCACCTTGGTGCTGGTTTTTTATTTATTAGTTAAATTGTATCATTTGTAGTTTTTTGTCGTTAAATTTGATTAAATAATAGTAATTTTTAAGATTAAATTAATTATAAGAATATCATTATGTTCGCCAATATATTTAAGGCATTAGAACAACTTGGACTCACTGCCCAAAAACGTGCCATCCATATCCAATTTACAAATACAGACTTAAACCAACAAGTCTACTTACAACGCATCGACGGACAACATGCGTTGAATCAAGGCGTGTCTGCTGAACTGATTTGCCTATCAACATCTGCAACCATTCCTCTGAAACAATTCATTGGTACACAAGTTGCCATCGACCAAGTCACCGATGCAGGACAACTGTTCCGTACTACAGGGATCATCACCGAAGCAGCTCAAGGACAAAGTGATGGTTCACTAACGATTTACAAACTCAAACTTCAAGATGCCACCTCACTATGGCACAAACGCCGTAATAGCCGTGTGTTTATGAACAAATCGGCAGTCGAAGTCATCGAAACCATCTTTAAAGAATGGCAAGACAAAAGCCCTTTATTCGCATCAAGCCTAAGCCTTGATAAAAGCGGATTGCAAAAAGACTACGACATTCGTCCATTCATCATGCAAAGTAACGAAAGTGATTACGACTTTCTGACTCGCTTAATGCGCAGTGAAGGCATCAACTGGCTGATTGATGAAGTACAACTGCAAGTCCCTAACTCAGCAACACAAATCCAAGCACAAAAACTTCGCCTCATTGATGACAACAGCCAATACAAAGCCCTAGATCGAAGAAACATCCGCTACCACCGAAGTAGTGCCACAGAAAAACAAGACAGCATCACCAGTTTTATCGGACAACGCAGCCTACAACCCACAGCCGTCCACGTACAACGCTGGCAAGCA